>NZ_JBHVKN010000022.1:0-43999 GCF_042798075.1 Nocardioides sp. NPDC057772 | reverse complement strand
CGCCGATTTCATGGTCGACATGACTGATGGGAAACCGCTCGGCGTGGCAGTGGTCGGGGCCGGTTACTGGGGACCGAACCTGGTCCGCAACTTCCGGAACGCACGGGACTGGACGCTGATCGCGGTGGTCGATCTGGACCTCGAGCGAGCCCAGGAGGTGATCGGCGGCGGCACCGACGTGCTGGCCACGACCGACCTCGACGAGGTGCTCGCGCGCGAGGACGTGGACGCGGTCGCGATCGCCACCCCGGCCCGGACGCACCGAGCGCTGGTGGAGCGGGCGCTGCGGGCCGGGAAGCACGTGCTGGTCGAGAAGCCGCTGGCCGACGACGTGGAGTCGGGGCGCAGCATGGTCGAGGCCGCGCGGGCCGACGATCTGGTGCTGATGGCCGACCACACCTACTGCTACACGCCGGTCGTGCAGAAGATCCGCGAGCTGGTCGAGGACGGGTCGCTCGGCGAGATCCTGTTCGTCGACTCGGTGCGGATCAACCTCGGGCTGGTGCAGCCCGACGTCGACGTCTTCTGGGACCTGGCCCCGCACGACCTCTCGATCCTCGACTTCGTCCTCCCGGGCGGGCTGCGCCCCACCGGGGTCGCCGCCCAGGGCTCCGACCCGCTGGGTGCCGGGAAGGCGTGCGTCGGCTACCTGACGCTGCCGCTGGCGGGCGGGGCGATGGCCCACGTCCACGTCAACTGGCTCAGCCCCACCAAGATCAGGCAGATGGTGATCGGCGGGAGCCGGCGTACGTTGGTCTGGGACGACCTCAACCCGCAGCAGCGGCTCAGCGTCTTCGACCGCGGTGTGGACCTGGTCCAGCAGAGCGTGGACATCGCGGACCGCGCCGCCGCGACGATCTCCTACCGCCTGGGTGACACCTGGGCGCCGGCGCTGCCCGAGTACGAGGCGCTCTCCCGGATGGTCGGCGAGTTCGCGGGGGCGATCCGGGGCCAGCGTGCGCCGGTGACCGACGGGGCCGCCGGGCTCCGTGTCCTCTCCGTCCTGGAGGCGGCCCAGACCAGCCTCCGAGCCCGTGGCGCCCTCGTCGAGGTGGCCGCCGAGACCCCGACCCTGGAGCTGATCCGATGACGTCCTTGAACGGTGCGAACGTACTGGTCACCGGGGGTGCGGGCACGATCGCCTCCACCATCGTGGACCAGCTCCTCGACGAGGGCGTCGGCCATGTCGATGTGCTCGACAGCCTGATCCGGGGCCGCAAGGCCAACCTCGACGACGCGCTCGCCTCCGGCCGGGTCACGCTGGTCGAGGGTGACATCCGTGACCGCGACCTGGTCGGCGACCTGACCGCCGGCAAGGACCTGGTCTACCACCAGGCCGCCATCCGGATCACGCTCTGCGCCGAGGAGCCGCGGCTGGCCAACGAGGTGCTGGTCGACGGCACGTTCAACGTGGTCGAGGCGGCGGTCTCGGCGGGTGTGGACAAGCTGGTCTACGCCTCCTCCGCCTCGGTCTTCGGCCTCGCCGAGGAGTTCCCGACGCCGGAGGGCCACCACCACAACAACAACGACACCCTCTACGGGGCGGCGAAGTCCTACAACGAGGGGCTGGTGCGGTCCTTCCGGGCGATGCACGGGCTCGACTACGTCGGGCTGCGCTACTTCAACGTCTACGGCCCACGGATGGACGTGCACGGTGCCTACACCGAGGTGCTGGTGCGCTGGATGGAGCGGATCGCCGACGGCAAGCCGCCGCTGATCTTCGGCGACGGCCGGCAGACGATGGACTTCGTCTGCGTCCCCGACATCGCCCGCGCCAACATCCTGGCGGCGGCCTCCGACATCACCGAGGGGGTCTACAACATCGCCTCCGGCACCGAGACCTCGTTGCTCGAGCTGGCCGAGGCACTGCTGCGGGTCATGGGCGCCTCCGGCCTGGAGGTCGAGCACGGGCCCGAGCGCGCGGTCAACGGGGTCACCCGTCGGCTGGCCTCCATCTCCGCGGCCCGCGAGGACCTGGGCTGGTCGCCGACGATCGGGCTCGAGGAGGGGCTGCGGCAGCTGGTGGAGTGGTGGCGGCCGCTGCGCTCGGAGATCGCTGCCGGCCGGGCGCTTCAGGGTGGTCCGTCGTGAGCCGTGTGAATGTCATGCAGCCATGGCTGGGCGAGGAGGAGGTCGCCGCCGTCACCGAGGTGCTCCGCTCCGGCTGGGTCGCCCAGGGGCCGCGCGTGGCCGAGTTCGAGCGCCGCTTCGCAGCCTCGCAGCAGGCCGCCCACGCCGTCGCCACCTCGAGCTGCACCACGGCGCTGCAGCTGGCGCTGGTCGTCGCCGGAGTACGTCCCGGGGACGACGTCGTCGTCCCGTCCTTCTCGTTCATCGCGACCGCCAACGCTGCCGTCTACCTCGGAGCCCGACCGGTCTTCGCGGACGTCTCGGCGGTCACCGGGAACCTCACCGCGGCGACCGTGCAGGAGGCACTCACCCCGCGGACCACCGCGGTGATCGTGGTCGACCAGGGCGGGGTGCCGGTCGACCTGGACGCCATCAGGGAGGTCTGCGACCCGCTCGGCATCGTGGTGATCGAGGACGCCGCCTGCGGGGCCGGTTCGACCTACCGGGGCCGTCCCGTGGGCGCCGGCGCCGAGATCGCGGCCTGGTCCTTCCACCCGCGCAAGATCCTCACCACCGGCGAGGGCGGGATGCTGACCACCTCCCGCGAGGAGTGGGCCGTGCGGGCGCGCAAGCTGCGCGAGCACGCGATGAGCGTCTCGGCCGCCGACCGGCACGCCAGCCTGGTCTCCCCGCCGGAGTCCTACGACGAGGTCGGGTTCAACTTCCGGATGACCGACCTGCAGGCCGCCGTCGGTCTGGTGCAGCTGTCCCGGTTGCCGGAGGTCGTCGCCCGCCGCCGTGAGCTCGCCGCGGTCTACGCGAAGGCGGTCGCCGAGATCGAGGGGCTGCGCGCGGTCGCGGACCCGGCCTGGGGGACCTGCAACTTCCAGTCGTTCTGGATCGAGATCGGTTCGACGTACGGGACCGACCGCGAGGGGCTGCTGACCGCCCTGGCCGAGGCCGGGATCTCTGCGCGGCGCGGGATCATGGCGGCACACCGGCAGCCTGCGTACGCCTCCTCGGGGGTCAGCCTCCCGGCCACCGAACACCTCACCGACACCACCCTCATCCTGCCGCTCTTCCACCAGATGTCGGACTCGGAGCAGGCGCGGGTCATCGACGTACTCCGGGGGGAACGTCGATGACCGCGCTCGTTCTCGTCGCCGCGAGCGGGCTGGCGGGCGAGGTGGCCGCGGCGGCCGCGGCCAACGAGTTCCGCTACGACGAGATCGTCGCCGTCGACGACGACCGCGAACGCTGGGGCGAGGTGATCGGCTCCGTCGACGGTGTCGGCGGCGCCAAGGTCATAGGCCCGGTCGAGGTCGTCGCGGACTGCGGTGCCGACCTGGTGCTCTGTGCCGGAGCCGGCGCGACGCGACGCCGTCTCGCCGAACGGCTGAGCGGCTACGGGGTCGCATCGGAGCGTTACGCGACCGTCGTCCATCCGTCCGCGTCGGTGCCGAACGGCTGCGAGCTCGGCGCCGGGACCGTACTGCTCGCCGGCGTCGTGCTGACCGCCGGCGTACGCGTCGGTCGCCATGTCGTCGCGATGCCCAACGTCGTCCTCACCCACGACGACGTCGTCGGCGACTACGCCACCCTCTGCGCCGGGGTGACCCTCGGCGGGGAGGTCGTGATCGGCGAAGCCGCCTATCTCGGGATGAGCTCCTCGGTGCGTCAGCGCATCGCCGTCGGAGCCGACTCCGTCCTCGGCATGGGAGCGGTCCTCCTCAGGGACCTGCCCGCCGGGGAGACCTGGGCCGGCGTGCCCGCCCGCCGTCTTCCCGCCCGTTCGATCAAGCATGTCAGGAGCTGATCTGGTGAAGGTGCCGTTCGTCGACCTCGGGGCGCAGCAGTCGGAGATAGATGACGAGGTACGCCTCGGCCTGGACCGCGTCTTCGAGCGCACCGCGTTCGTGGGCGGGCCCGAGGTGACCGCCTTCGAGAACGCCTACGCCGCCTACGTCGGCGCCGACCACTGCGTCGGCGTCGGCAACGGGACCGACGCGCTCGAGCTGGCCATGCGAGCCGTCGGGGTGCGGCCCGGCGGGGAGGTGATCGTGCCCGCGAACACCTTCATCGCGACCGCCGAGGCGGCCACCCGGATCGGGGCCCTGCCGGTCCCGGTCGACGTCGACGAGTCGCACCTGTTGATCGACCCGGCCGCGGTGGAACGGGCTCTCTCGGCTCGCACGCAGGCGATCGTGCCGGTGCACCTGTTCGGGCAGAGCGCGTTCGTGGAGCAGCTGCTGCCGCTGGCGTCCGCGGCCGGGATCCCGGTGATCGAGGACGCCGCCCAGTCCCAGGGTGCCCTTCGCCACGGCCGGGCCGCCGGCTCGCTCGCCACCGTCGCGGCGACCAGCTTCTACCCCGGCAAGAACCTCGGCGCGGCCGGGGACGCGGGCGCGGTGACGACCTCCGACCCGGAGATCGCCCGGACCGTCCGGCTGCTCGCCGCGCACGGCTCGGAGACCAAGTACGTCCACGAGGTCGCCGGGATGAATTCCCGCCTCGACACGATCCAGGCCGTCGTGCTCTCCGCCAAGCTCGCGCGCCTGGAGAAGTGGAACGAGCTGCGTCGCCAGGCGGCCGACCGCTACCACCGTCTGCTCGACGGCATCCCCGGCATCCGTCTGCCCGAGTCCGCGCCGGGCAACGTCGACGTCTGGCACCTCTACGTGGTCCGGGTCGCCGACCGCGACCGGGTGCTGTCGGCGCTCCTGGACGCCGGGATCGGCGCCGGGATCCACTATCCGTTCCCGGTGCACCTGACGGCTGCGTACGCCTCGCTCGGGTTCGGCGAGGGCTCCTTCCCGGTCGCGGAGAAGGCCGCGGACACGATCCTGTCGCTGCCGATGTTCCCCCACCTGAACCCCGAGCAGCAGGAGTACGTCGCCGACGTGCTCGCCGCGGCGGTGAGGCATGGGTGAGGTGCGTACACCGGTCTCGATCGTCTGCGTCTACAACGACCCGGCGGTGCTGGAGTCGTGCCTGGCGGCCTCGGTCAAGGCAGGTACGGGCGCATCGCGGCAGACCGAGCTGATCCCCGTCGACAACGTCTCGGGAGCGTTCGCGAGCGCCGGGGCGGCGCTGAACCACGGCGCCCGGCTGGCACGCAACGAGGTCGTCGTCTTCGCCCACCAGGACGTCTACCTGCACTCGCTGCCGGCGCTGGAGGCCGCTGCGTCCGCCGTCCTGGCCGATCCGGCGATCGGGGTGCTGGGGGCGGTCGGGGTGAGCCACCGCGGCGAGGTCATCGGCGCGATGCGCGATCGGGTCGTCCCGCTCGGCCGCTCCACCTCGGTCCCGATGGACGTCGACACGCTCGACGAGGTGCTCTTCATGGTCACCCGCTCGCGGGTGCTGCGCGAACCGCTCTCGGAGTCACCCGACCTCGCCTGGCACGCGTACGCCGTCGAGTACTGCCTCCGGATGCGTGCCTCCGGCCGCCGTGCCGCCGCCGTCGACATCCCGCTGACCCACAACAGCATGACCACCAACCTCGCCCGCCTCGACGTCGCCCACCGCAGCGTCGGCCGCTCCTACGCGAGCCTGGTGCCGGTGCGGACCACCTGTGGGATCGTCGCCGGCGAGCACGGTACGGCGACCACGTCCTGGCCCGTCCGGCGCGCCCGCGGCGCCCGTCGGTTCTTGGGGGAGTCGGTCCGCGCCCGACAGGTCAAGCGCTCGCTGCGCAGGGTCTCCCGGCCCGTTCGGGGTCAGGTGGTGCTCGCCGACATCCGCCTGCTCGTCGACGACGTCGCGAGTCTCGCCGGCAGCTCCTCCATCCGCGTCATCGACCCCTCCCGCGACGGCACCGTCGGCGAGGCCGACGGCCTCGAGCGCAACGGCGTCCCGTTCTCCGCCGCCACCCTCCGCTGGCCCGGCGTCGTCGCCGCCGTCGCCGCCACCGTTCCCGGCCAGCTCCTCCTCGTCTCCGGCCTCCGGCCCGACGAGATCGCCCCCCTCGCCGCCACCACCACCGAGCCCTACGTGGTCGGTCTCGCCCGCGACACCGGCCTCTGGCTCCTCATCGGCGTCGAGCCCGGGGTGCTCGGGTCGCTGTGGAGTCGGCCGCGGAACCGGGCGTTCTTCGTGGGGTGAGGCTGGTTGGGATACCCGGTTAACCGGGTATTCCTGCACTTCTCTGGCAATGCAATGCCAGAGAAGTGCAGGAAGAGCCAGAGAAGTTCGGGTCCTTCGGCTGCGCGGACGCGATGCAGGGAAATGGCGCCACACCAAAATGTCGGTGGCCATCGGCAGGATGCAGAGCATGACACTCGCACTCGACGATTCCCGACTCGCCCCGATCGCGCTCCGCAAGGAGTTGCTCGACAGCGGGCACAATGATCGCTCTCTGGCGCAGGCGCTCCGCACGGGAGCGCTCGCGCGTCCGCGACGTGGCGCCTACGTGGATGGAAGTCTCTGGGAGGGGCTCTCGGCGGAGGAACGCTACGCCGTGCGCTGCCGCGCGGCGTACCGGCAGTCGAAGACCGATGTGGTTTTGTCTCACGTCTCGGCCGTGCCCTTCCGTGACGGGCCGTTGTGGGGCCTCGACCTCACCGAGGTGCACCTGAGTCGCTCGGACCACCGGACCGGCCGTCGCGAAGCAGGCGTACGTCAACACAGCGGCAAGCTGCTCGAGACGGACGTGGTGACGGAGAACGGTCTTCTGCTGACCTCGCCCGAGCGAACAGCGCTAGAGGTGACCACGGTCGCTCCCATGGTCGCCGCTCTCGGCGTGGTGAACGACCTGCTGCACAGGGAGATCACGACGCTCGAGCGCGTGAAGGCCCGCTACGAGCTCTCCATGGAGCATTGGCCGAACTCGCTGTCGACCCAAGTGGTGCTGCGGCTGGCGGACCCTCGGGTCGAGTCGCTCGCTGAGTCGCTGTTCGTCGGAGTTGCTTGGCTCCAGAACCTGCCGATGCCGATTCCGCAGTACGAAGTGACGGATTCCGAGGGAAAGGTTCGGCGCCTCGACTTCGCGCTTCCAGAGTTCGGCGTGTGGTTCGAGGTTGACGGCAAGGTCAAGTACGAGCGCCCTTATCGAGTCGGAGAGACAGCAACTGACGTGGTTTTCCGGGAGAAGCGGCGCCAGGACAGGATCGTCGAGGCGACGGGATGGCGATGCATGCGGATCACCTGGGCTGACCTCCAAGATCCCGTACGCCTGGCGGTCCGAATCCGCGCATTCCTGGAGTCCGCCAAGGCCGCACAGGTTGCGCGGAGCGCCTGACACACGAGTTGGTGTTCGCCTACCGGATACGGCCGGGCGGGCGCCGCGCAGTCACGCGCGTCACAGCGCTCCGGCAGTTCCTGCACTTCTCGGGCATTGCAACGCCAGAGAAGTGCAGGAATCCCCGGTTAACCGGGTATCACTCCACCCCACCCCCGCGCCGCATCCGCGCCCGCACCGCCGCAACAGCCCACTCGGGCGCCAGGTCGCGGACGCGGCCGGCGCCGCCGCGGCGGGTCTGGCGCCACATCGAGATGCGATCGGTGAGGGGCATCGCGCCGAGGAGGCCGGCGGTGATGTCGGCGGAGGTGCGGCTGAACGGGTTGGTCGCCTGGACGGAGACGGTGAGGAGGTCGAGGTGGCCGCGGCCGCGGACAGGGGCGAGGAAGTCGTCGTCGAGGCGCTGCGGCATCCGGTAGAGGGACTCGGCGTCCTCGACCCAGCCGGGGCCGGTATGGCACTCCAGGATCGCCTGGGCGGTGGCGGTGCCGCGGGTGACCCGCTCGCGTGGGCGGCGGGCCAGGTCGAGGAGGGTGTCGCGCAGCAGGTCGGGGGTCTTCGGGCGCAGCATCAGGCGGTCGATGCCGGGGGAGTCCGAGCCCCACACCGCACACTCGGGCCGGTGTCCGCGGAAGGTGACGACCGGGTTGCCGAGGCCGCCGGACTCGAGCAGCGAGGTGAGCCCGGCGAACGGGAACGAGTCGAGGTAGACGTCGGCGGCGTGGTGGAGCGGGGCCACGTCGGTGAGCATGCCGACGGCCTGGATCCGCCCGGACGTACGCCGCGCCAGCCCCGCCCACGGCTCCGACTCGGGATCGGGGCCGGCGACCCGCCACTGCAGCCGGGGCTCGGCGGCCACGGCCGCCTCGACCGCCGCCAGGTAGGTGTCGCCGCCCTGGAACTTGCTCGAGTCGGCAGCGGTCACGACCAGCACGTCGGAGGCGGGGATCTGCCACTGCGGCTTCGCCGTCTCCCGGCGCCTCGTCCGGCCGCGTACGGCCAGCGGGCGGTTGCGCAGGACCGAGCGCTCCAACGGCAGGCCGCGGCGGTGCAAGGCGAGGTCCTGGCCGCTGCGACGCAGGTGGACGACGCGGTCATAGGCGTGCACGCCGACCCAGAAGACGTGGTCGGTGTTGTCGATGTAGACCACCGGCGGCAGGCCGCGACGGTCGGCGAACGCGAGCGCCGGGACCACGTCGAAGGGGTGGCAGTGGGAGACCACCAGGTCGGCGGTCGCGGCGAGCGCGCGCAGCCGCGCCGCGCGGTGCAACAGCGACCCGGGTGTGGTGTCGAGCATCGTCAGGCCGACCCGCTCTCCGAGGCGGGAGGCGATCTTGGCCGGCACGGGCGAGGTCATGTGCCGGGTCGCGACGATCTCGTGGGAGCGGTCGGCGAGCTGGTCGGTCCAGCCCGCGATGATCTGGGTGTGCCCGCCGCTCTGGTACATCTGCGTGACTACGTGCAGCGTGCGCGGCCCGCGAGCCGGCGAGGACGACGACGGGAGCGACCGGCCGAGGTCGGCGAGCAGCAGCTCGAGCGGTTCGTACGCGAACCAGCCGGTGTGGTTGCCCCAGGCGAACTCCGCCGCGGCCTGGGCCAGCGCGGCCGCGCGCTGCGGGCGTCGTCTCCCGGCGGATGCTGCGGCGACGTACATCTCCGCCAGGGCTTCGTTGTTGCCGTCGAGACGGTCAGGCATGGACGTCCTCGCTCCGGGTCGTGGAGGGCTCGGTCGGGGTGGGGGAGCCGGCACCGGAGCGGAACCAGCGGATGTCGTCGCGGCGGCGCCGCAGCAGCACCGCCCAGACGGCGGCGAGCACCAGACCGGTGGCTGCGCAGGTCACCCAGACCGACGGCTGAGCCGCACGAAGAACGACCGCGGCCGCCCCGACGGCAACAGCGCCGAGAGCCGGGAGGGCCGCACCCGCGGCGAGGCCGCCGAGCCCGATTCCCGCCCGCGCGAGGTAGAAGAGGTGCAGCGGCAGGATGACGACGAGCCCGACCACGAACGTGGCCAGTCCGACCCCGCCGACGCCGGACCAGGCAGCGCCGGCCACCAGGGAAGGCACCAGCGCGATCAGCCAGACGATCTGGATCGTCATCAGGCTACGCGTGGAGCCGGCGATGACCAGGTAGTCGTAGGCGAGCTCGAAGGAGATCCGCAGGACGGCCAGCGCGCCGAGCCAGGCCAACGGCGCCGCGGCAGCCTGCCAGGCCTCTCCGTAGACCAGCCGGATCACCTCCGGCGCCAGCGCGGCCAGCGCGGCGCAGCCCGGGAGCGTCACGGTCAGCACCAGCGCGGAGAGCCGCGAGAAGGCATGCCGCATCCCGTCCGGGTCGCGTTGCAGTCGGGAGAAGATCACCGGCGAGACCTGCCGCAACGGCTTCGACAGCATGGTCACCGGCCAGCTGGAGAGGTTGAAGGCGACGACGTAGAACCCGAGCGCCGTCGCGCCGAGCATGCTGCCGAGCACGATCTGGTCGGCGAACCCCACCGCGAAGACCAGGATGCTGGTCACCGCGAGCGGCGTGCCGAAGCGAAGCAAGGCGACCGCGTGATGACGGGAGAGTCCCATCCGCCACGGCAGCGGCGACATCCGCAGGAACATCACCGTGGTGACCGCGACACCGAGAAGGTGCCCGATGACCAGCGAGTAAGGGCCGGCGCCGGCCAGTGCCAGGCCGAGCATGACGGGGACCGCGACGAGCGTGGCCATCTGGTCGATGAGCATCCGTTTGCCCTGCATCAGGTTGCGCTGGAGCAGTGCCGCGGGGGTCGCGGTGATCCCGCTGAGCACCACCGGCACCGAGAAGAGCGCCACCAACGCCACCGCGTCCGGCTCACCCATCGCGCGCACATAGGGACCGGCCCCGATCACCATCCCGGCGGCGATGAGCAGGCTCGCGCCGACCGAGATCGTGGTCACCGTCGGCGCGATCTCTCGCGGGTCGTCCTTCCAGCGCACCACCGCGAGGCTCACCCCGAGCTCGTTGAAGCTCAGCACCGCCATCAGGGCGAGGAAGGCGACGGCGTACGTCCCGTAGCTCTCCGGACCGAGCAGTCGCGCGACGAGGATGCCGACGACCATCGTGCCGAGCTTCGTCACGGCGGTGTTCGCGATGCTCCAGGCGAGGGCCGTGTGCGGACGGCCGTGTCCGTGCTGGGTCTCAGACAACGTCGGGCTCCGTGAGGGTCTTGGCGCGGCGCTCCCGGCGCCGCAGCAGGATCGGGTCGATGCGTACGACCAGGTAGAGGGTCGCGGCCGCACCGAGCAGCCCGGTGACGGCGAACGCGCGCCGCGAGCTGCCGCCGACCGGATAGACGACGGTCGAGCCCGGTGCCTCCTTGGTGGTCATCCGGAACGCCTGGGCCACCTGGTATTCGTCCTGCACCTGGTCGAGCGCGGCCGCCATCTCCTCGACGAGGCGCTCCTTGCGGGTGCGGACGGTCACCGGGTCGGGGCCGACGACCTCGATGATCAGCCACTGGTCGACGTAGTTGGGCGCCCACTGGCCGCCGGTGTCGGGCAGCCGGACGGTCCACCCGTCACGTACGCCCATCCCGATCAGCCCCGCGTCGGTGGCGGTGAACTTCGGCACCTGACGGGTGCCGGCGACGAGCTTGCCGACCACGCCGGCGGTGATCACCAGGTCCTCGGAGGTCGCCCGCAGCGCGTTCGGGAACTGCGCGTTCTTCGGAGCCAGGAAGACCAGGTCCGTACGTGTCCAGTAGATGCTCCGGTCCTGACTGGCGTAGTTCGCGGCAGCGAGCGTGATGATCGCGCCGACCACCACGAACGGCCATCGCCGGACCATCGCCCGCAGCAGGTCCCACAGCGCCATGCTCCGAACGCTAGGTCCGTGGGCGGTGGGTCCGTGCAGGTCAGCGGGGTCATCGCCCAAATCGGGTAGGACCTCGGCGAGGTCGGCCCGGACCGGTCAGGCGTCGGTACGTTCGTGGCCATGGTGTTGTCGGAGTTCGTCGGTGCGATCCGGCGACGCTGGTATCTCGCGGTGATCGGCATCCTGCTGACCGGGGTGCTCGGCTGGAGCGCGTCGGCCTTCGTGGCGCCGTCCTACACCGCCCGCGGTCTGGTCCTGATGCTTCCCTCGAAGAACGCCGTCGGCCCGGGCGGCAACCCGTTCCTGGGGCTCGGTGGGCTCGACCTGCCGGCCCGGGTCGTGGTCGCCTACTACACCAGCGCGCCCGCGCAGGAGGCGATCGCGGAGGTCACGCCGGGCGCCTCGGTCACCGTCTCGATGGAGGAGTCGACGCGCGGTCCGGTGATCGCGATCGACGTCAGCGCGGACACCGAGGCCAATGCGATCACGGCGTTGAACTTCGTCGCCGACTCCATCCCGGACACCCTCGGCCGGCTTCAGGACGAGGTCAATGCGCGTGGCAACGCCCGGCTGCGCTCACGCCCGCTCGCGCTGGACGAGACGGCCGCGGTCGACGGCAGCGGTCCGCTGCGTGCGCAGATCATGGCGGTCGGGCTCGGTCTGGCGATGACCGCGGTGCTGGTCTATGCCATCGATGGGATCGTGCTGCGTCGTCGCCTGGCGCGCGAGGAGCGTGCGGCCTCGCTGGCTGCCCAGGACGTCGTCGACGACGAGCCGGACGAGGACGCCCGGGACGTCCGGAACAACCGGGACGACGACCACGTCGTCCAGCGTCTCCACGGCTGAGGTCCTGCGATGGCCGTCCGCCGTGGTGTCGACGCGGTGACCTGGCTGAGCCTCTACACGCTCGCCGTCTTCGTGATCCCCTCGTGGCTGGTCTTCCGGCCGCTGGGCAGCGCAGGCTCTGTCTCCATGCTGATGGGCCTCGGCAGCTTCGCGATCTGGGTGCTGCTGAGCATCGGCCGGCCGCTGCCGGAGAACCGGCCCCGGCAGCCGATGCGGCTGATGCTGGCGCTGTTCCTGTTCAGCGTCGGGATCACCTACGTGATCGCGATGTCGCGGCCGATCAGCCGCGACGAGGTCAGCCCGGCCGACGTCGCGATCCTCGCGATGGTCTCCTGGGTGGGCACGCTGCTGCTCGCCGGTGACGCCATCCCGAGCATGGCCAGGGTCCACGTGCTGGTGTGGCGGCTGGTCGTGGGCGGGACCTTCCTCGCGCTCCTCGGCCTGGCGCAGTTCTTCGCCAGGCAGGTGTTCGTCGACCGCATCTCGATCCCGGGCCTGACCCCGATGACGACGGTCGAGCTGGCGATGCGCAACGGCCTCGTTCGTCCGGCTGGGACCGCGCTGAGCCCGATCGAGTACGGCACCCTGATGGGAATGCTGCTGCCGATAGCGCTCCACGTCGGCTTCCACCACCGCAACCTCAACCTGTTCGTACGCTGGGCCCCGGTCGCGCTCATCTGCATGATCATCGCGGCCTCCTCGAGCCGGTCGGCCTACCTCGGTGCTGCCATCGCGGTGCTGGTCTGCATGATCGGCTGGTCGCGCAAGCAGCGTGGTCTGGTGCTGGGGCTCGCCGTCGGCGGCCTGTCGCTGGTGTTCCTGGTCGCGCCGCGGATCATCAACTCGGTGACCGGCATGTTCGTCGGCGCCGAGGAGGATCCAAGCGTCACCTCCCGCACCGACAGCTACGGGGTGGCCTGGTTCTTCGTTGAGCGCAACCCGTTCTTCGGGCGGGGGCTGGGGACCTTCCTGCCGAAGTACCGCATCTTCGACAACCAGTACCTCCAGATGATGGTCAGCATCGGGATCGTCGGCGTGCTCCTCTTCGTCGCGTTCGTCGTCGCGACGTTCATCCAGCTCGCCCGGGTCTACCGTGCTTGCGAGGACCCGAAGACCCGTGACCTGGTCATCGCGCTCATCGGCGCTGCCGCCGCCGGCTTCGCCGGCCTGGCCTTCTTCGACGCGTTCGCGTTCCCGATGACGATGGGCACGATCTTCCTGGTGCTCGGGCTGGGGAGCGCGGTCACCCGGCTGACCGCGCACCCGCCACCCGTGGACGAGCGACCCTCACTCGCAGGGCAGGTCGCGGATCGGGACGGGCTGACCCGCTGAGTCCATGGTCACCACGGCCGCGCTCCACTCGGTGACCACCGAGCAGTCCACGTCGAGCGGGCTGTAGACCCAGCTCTGGTCGACGACGTAGAGGCTGCGGACCGGCCCGGGCATGCCGTTGCGGAACGGGTAGCCGCCGCCGGCCACGACCAGGCCGTCGATGTCGACCGAGTCGTTGCCCTGACCTGCGGGGTTGAAGAAGGGAGCGGTGCCGTGGCAGTTGTTCTCGACGTCCAGGATCATCACCGTACGCCGCACCTTGACCTTGCCGCCGCCGTAGCCCTGCAGACCGTCGCCGTGCCAGTCGCTGCACACGTCCGGTGAGGTGACCCGAACGAACGAGTCGTGGATCCCGACGCCGCCGCAGCGCTCCTTGTTGGAGGCGCGCAGCCCCTCGGGGATGCCGTCGATGACGATGTTGCGCACCGTGTAGCCGCCCGCGGAGACTGCCGGCCAGGCCTCTTCCGTCGTCGGTGCGCTGCTCCGGACGAAGTCGGAGTCCTCGATGAGGAGCCCGCCGTTGCACTGGCCGTTGTAGTCGTTGACCACGACCGAGGCGATCGCCTCGATGCGGCGCAGCGTGACGCCGGGGGCGGTGACGTAGATGACGCCGTTGGTGATCCGCAGGTCCTCCACGACCGCCCCACGGTGCCGGATCCAGAAGTCCCCGGTCACGGTGCGCTTCGGCTTCCAGCCGGCCGGCAGACCCGCCGACTCGCGCGTGGGGAACCCCTTGGCCGGCGGAGCGGCAGCGGTGGATGACTTCGTACGCTCCGGGGTGGCCGACGGCGTGGGCGTGGGCTCCGACAGGGTCGACGGTGTCGGCGATGACGACGGGGTCGGGCTGGCCGAGGGCGTGGGGGTCGGGGTCGCGCTCATGGGCGGCGGGACGGTCGGCAGCGAGTCGGAGCCGACGTTGCGTACCTCGGCGGAGTCGGGCCACAGGAACCAGGTCGTGGCGGCCAGCAGCAGGACCAGGCCCCCTACGACCGCGATCCGCCGGCGCCGGCCTGGCTTGGTTGGCATGTGTTCGCACCCGTTCGCGTCTCGATGGCCACTGTCTTGTCGGCACTGTCCTGCCGACCCTGCCCGACCCAAGGGTTGGGGGCATCCTTCAAACTGGTTACTTCTCCCGCGGTCCGGTCCGGCTCATCGCAGCCTCTTGACCAGGCCCGCCGCCTGGCGCTCCACCCGCCTGGCGATGCCCTGCCCGTTGAGGATCTGGCTGCGTACGCTCGCGCCGTCGTCGGTCGCGGTGATGCTGAACCTCGGCTGCAGCCAGGCGCCGGCCACCGCGTGGGCACGGTCGCTGGTGTGCACGTGCTGGTATCCGAGGCGGCGCAGGTGGCGCAGCGTGGTGCGGTCGTAGCGGCCGAGCGGCAGCGCCGCCTCCTCCACCACCTCACCGGCCGCCATGGTGATCTGCTCGCGGGCCTCGATCAGCTCGCGGCGTACGCCCGCGGCGTCGAGGCCGCGCCAGCTGACGTGGTCCATGCCGTGGGTGCCGATCCGCATGCCGGCCACCCGGAGGAGGCGGATGTCGAGGCGGTCGACGCTCCCCGGCAGGCCCATCCGGCCGGCCAGGACGAAGAAGGTCGCGGTCAGGCCGCGGTTCAGCAGGCCCGGCAGCCCGAAGGCGACGTCGGAGCGGTTGCCATCGTCGAAGCTGATCCGCACCTCGGGCCGGCCGGCGACGGCGTCCAGGATGTCCTCGTAGGCGTCCTGGCTGATCCAGTAGCGCTCCTCGCCCGGCTCCAGCTCGCGCTCGGGCACGCCGATGCCGTGGAAGCAGATGTTGGTCACGTGGGCGGGCATGTTCTCCACGCTAGGGAGCCGGAGGCCGTGTCCGCTCGCCCGGTGCGAAGGCCTACCTCATACGGGGGATCTGCGGTCGGGAGGCGGGTCCGGCGGGGGGCGGAGCCGTCGAGACTCGTGACGTGTCGCAGCCCATCCGCTCCATCGCCGTCGTGGTGGTGACCTACAACAGCGCTCACCTGCTGTCCGATCTCGTCGACTCCCTGCCGGGTGGGCTCGCCGGTCTAGTGTGGCGGCTGGTGGTCGCCGACAACGCCTCGGGCGATGACACCGTGGTCGAGGCCCGCCGCCTTGCGCCGGACGCCACCGTCGTCGAGACCGGCCGCAACGGCGGCTACGCCGCCGGGATCAACGCCGGCGTCGCGGCCGCGTTCGCCGAGGACCGCGATCTCGATGCGGTGCTGGTGCTCAATCCGGACGTACGCCTCGAGCCGGGCTGCGTCGCGGCGCTGGCGCGCGAGACCGGGCCCGGTGTCGGTGTCGCCGTTCCGCACCTGGTCGACGCCGAGGGCCGACTGATCGAGTCGATGCGCGGTGCGCCGAGCCTGGTCAGGGCCTTCGCCGACGCCGTCGTGGGCGCCAACCGCGCCGGACGGGTGCGGTGGGCGGGGGAGATCGTGGCGTCGCCCGCGGAGTACGAACGGGCCCAGGACACCGACTGGGCCGAGGGGTCGACCCAACTGATCAGCGCCGCCTGCTGGCGCGCCTGCGGGCCGTGGGACGAGTCCTACTTCCTCTACTCCGAGGAGACCGAGTTCCATCTGCGCGCCCGCGACCGGGGCTTCCGGGTGCGGTACGTCCCCGCCGCCCGCGCCGTCCACCTCGGCGGCGAGTCCACCACCTCGCCCGGGCTGTGGGCGCTGCTGGTCGCCAACCGGGTGCGGCTCTTCACGGCCCGCCGCGGGCGGGCCCAGGGTGCTGCGTACTGGCTGATGGTGCTGGCCCGCGAGTGCAGCCGGGCGCTGCTGGGGAAGCAGACCTCCCGACGTGCCGTACGCACCCTGGTCAGCCCCCGGCGGATGAGCGCCCCGCGGGGACCCGAGTGGGTGGCGAGCGCATGAAGGCGAGGCTCGCTCCGATCACGGCCGAGGACCTTCCGGCCGTCTCGTCGTTCCTGCACGAGCAGCTGAACCCGCGAGTGCGGGAGCTGGAGTGGACCCAGGCGCTGCGGGTGCCGTGGGACGTACCTCAGCCCAACCACGGCTTCTTCCTCGCCGAGGCCGAGCGGGTCGTCGGGGCCTACCTCGCCTACTACTCCGAGCGGACGGTCGGCGATCGGACGCTCCAGATCTGCAACCTGGGGGCCTGGTGCGTGCTCGACAGCCACCGCCACCAGGGGCTGCGGCTGCTGACCACGCTGCTCAAGCAGCCCGGCTACGAGTTCACCGACTTCTCGCCCTCGGGCAACGTGGTCGCGCTCAACCGGAAGCTCAAGTTCACCGACCTCGACACGACCACCTCGCTGGTCCCCGCGGTGGCGCTGCCGGGGCGCGGGGTGCGGGTGAGCAGCCGTCCCGACGTACTCGACTCGGCCCTGCAGGGCGAGGAGCGCGACCTCTACGCCGACCACCGCGCCGCCGCCGCGGCCCGGCACGTGGTGCTGAGCACCGGCTCCGAGCACTGTTACGTCGTGGTCCGCAAGGACACCCGCAGGGGCGTACGCGCCTTCGCCTCGGTCCTCTACGCGAGCAACCCCGAGCTGCTCCGCCGACACGCGCCGCGGCTGGCCTCGCACCTGCTGAGCCAGCACGGCGCCGCGGCGACCCTGATCGAGCACCGGGTGGTGGGTGGCGTGCCGGCCGGGGGCCACCGACTGTCGCGGTCGCGGCCCAAGATGCTGCGCAGCGACGCCCTCGACCCGGCCCGGGTCGACTACCTGTACAGCGAGCTGACATGTCTGGAGTGGTGATGACCGACCCTGATGGACCGGCCGTAGGGGGTGTGCCGGTGCGGCTGCTGGCGGAGCGGGTCGGCTCGACCCCGTTCTTCGCGTACGACCGTGCCGCGATCGACGCCCGGGTCGCCTCCTTGCGTGAGGCGCTCCCGGAGGACGTGCACCTGAGCTATGCGGTCAAGGCCAACCCGATGCCCGCTGTGGTGCAGCACCTGGCCCGGATTGTGGACGCGCTCGACGTCGCCTCGGGCGCCGAGGTGCGGGTGGCTCTCGACACCGGGATCGATCCAGGTTCGGTGAGCTTCGCGGGGCCCGGGAAGTCGGTCGCCGAGCTGACGTCGGCGGTGGCGGCGGGCGTCCTCGTCGAGATCGAGTCGCCGCTGGAGGCCGACCGCCTCGTCGAGGCCGCCGAGCGGCTCGGGATCCGGCCGCGGGTCGCGGTGCGGGTCAACCCGGACTTCGAGGTCAAGGGCTCCGGGATGCGGATGGGCGGCGGCGCCCAGCAGTTCGGGGTCGACGCCGAGACCGTGCCGCTGCTGCTCAAGACGCTGCACGACCGCGACGTCGAGGTGGCCGGCTTCCACGTCTTCTCCGGCTCCCAGAACCTGCACGCGTCGATCCTCGCGGAGGCGCAGGAGCGCACGGTAGACCTCGTGCTGCGGCTCTCCGGCGATCTCCCGGCGGAGATGACCTTCCTCAACATCGGCGGCGGCTTCGGGATCCCCTACTACACCCAAGATCGGCCCCTCGACCTCGACCTCGTCGGCTCACGGCTCGAGGACCTGCTGGCCACCCGGGTACGTCCCGCACTGCCGTCCGCGCAGGTCGTGATCGAGCTCGGTCGCTATCTCGTCGGCGAGGCCGGGGTCTATGTGACCCGGGTCGTCGACCGCAAGATCTCCCGCGGCACGACCTTCCTCGTCGTCGACGGCGGCATGCACCACCAGCTCGCCGCCTCCGGCAACTTCGGCCAGGTCATCCGCCGCAACTACCCGATCTCGGTCGCGGCAGCCCGTGCGGCTGGCGAGGAGACCGTCCAGGTCGTCGGCTGCCTGTGCACACCACTGGACCTGCTCGGCGACAAGGTGAGCCTGCCGCGGGCCGAGGTGGGCGACCTGGTCGTGCTCCACCAGGCCGGGGCGTACGGCCTCACCGCCAGCCCCACCGCGTTCCTCAGCCACCCGGCGCCGCTCGAAGTGCTCGTCTGAACCTCTGAACCCCTGAACCCCGACCTCAAGGAGTCCCTGCTGATGACCATCGACACCACCGAAGCGACCCTCGACCGGGTCGGCGAGGCGATCACCGACGTGATCGGCCCCGACCACAGCGCCGGCACGCTCACCGCGGACACGCTGCTCTTCGGCTCCCTGCCCGAGCTCGACTCGCTCGCCCTCGTCGAGCTGATCACCGTCCTCGAGGACCGGTTCGGCTTCGAGATGGACGAGGACGACATCAACGCCGAGGTGTTCGAGTCCGTCGGGTCGCTGGCCGAGTACGTGCGGGGGCAGATCGGGTGATGTTCACCGAGGTAACTCGGTCTGGTGTCACTTCGTTCGTGGAGTTCCGCGAAGGAAGTGACCGCTCACTGAGGTAGCTCGGTGGGCATCCCGCCCTCGACCAGCGAGGAGCTGAGCCGCCGCCTGGTCGATCTTGCCGTTGCCGAGGCGGGGGAGCTGGGCGACGGGGACGAGTACGTCGGGCACCGAGTCCGGCCGCAGCATCGTCGCCAGGCGGCGGCGGAGGTCGTCGATGTCGGTGCCCTCGACGAGGCTGACCAGATCGCCCTCCGGGGTGGCGGCCGTGAAGGTGGCGAGGCCGAAGGCCTGCTTCACCTCGGCGTCCAGGGCGTCCAGGTCGACGAAGCTCGCGCTGCGCTTGACCCGGCGCCCCGCGCGGCCCAGGCAGAAGAGCTCCTCGCCGAGCCGGGCACCGAGGTCGCCGGTGAGCACCCGTTCGGTGCCGTCCCAGCGCGGGAACTCCCCGCTCGGGGTGCCGAAGAGATAGCCGCCTGGCAGGTGGGGTGACTCGATGGCGAGCATGTCCTCGCCCTCCACCAGCGATGTACGCCACCCCCCGACCGCACCGTGCCCGATCCCGACAGCGCCGTGGACCGTCGCCAGCTCGTCGCCGGCGTCGAACCGGGCGGCGCTGGCGAACCCGATGGTCTCGCTGGTGCCGTAGGTGTTGACGACGGTCGCGACGCCGAGGTCGAAGACGCGCCGGGCGTCGGCGGCGGAGAGCCGGTCGCCTCCGGAGCCCCACACCCGCAGGCTCCGCGGAGCCGCGTCGACCCGCTCGGCGGCCGCGAGGTCGATGAACCGAGGGGCCAGCCGCAGATGGGTCGCCCCGACGCGGGCGCAGAAGCCGAGCGGCCGGAGCCGGTCGCCCAGCGCCCCGGACAGGTGGAGGGAGGAGCCGGCGGCCAGGGCCACCAGCAGGTTGGTCATCGCCAGGTCGTAGGAGAGGTGCGAGACCTCGGCCCACACCGAGGCGGCGTCGAGATCGAGCGCGGCCGCGCCGTGCGGGACGAACGCGTCGATCCCGGCCCAGGCGGACAGCACCCCCTTGGGGCCGCCGCCGGTGGAACCGGAGGACATCGCGACGTACCCGGCCTCCACGCCGTCCCGAGACGATCCTGAAGAAGCGACCGTCCGGATTCCCGACCGGTCGAGCACGACGTCAGGATGAAGCGCCTGGACGAGGGTCCGCCGGTGCTCCTCGGGCGCCGACGGGTCCATGAAGCACACCGAGAGGTCGCCGAGGATCGCGGCCATGAGCGCGACGACCGCGTCGGTGGAGAGCGGCAGCGACACCGCGACCAGCGGCCGCGGGCCACTCGCCGCCGCGACGAGCGCGACGTGCAGTTCCTCGGCCGCCTCGACCAACCCGTCAGCTCCGAGAGCGACGCGCCGATCCGCGATCACCGACCCCGGCAGCGGTCGGGTGCGTACGGAGAGGATGCGCTCGGCCAGCGGGTTCACAGCAGGCGACGCTAGGAGCCGTAGGGCACCGCGGCACCCACGTCACCGTTCACGATCCCCGGATTCGGGGATATGCCGGGTGTCCCCGGTGAGCGGGTCTCCGCACTCCTCAACGCTGCTCGTATGGTCGACGCAGCCCAGCAGAGAAACGGCGTGGCAAGGACGCACGTGCTGATCATCGTTCAGAACCTTCCGGTGCCGCTGGACCGTCGGGTCTGGCTGGAGTGCCAGGCGCTGGTCGCGCGTGGCTACGAGGTCAGCGTGATCTGCCCGAAGGGCCCCGGAGACCCGGGACGCCAGCAGATCAGCGGCGTACGCATCTACAAGTACCGGCCCGCACCGCAGGCTCGCGGCGTGCTCGGCTACCTGCTCGAGTTCGTCTACTGCTGGATCCGCACGGCGCTGCTGGCCACCACGGTCTGGCGCGACCGTCCGTTCACGATCATCCAGGCATGCAACCCGCCCGACACCTACTGGCTCCTGGCCCGCATCTGGAAGCGCCGCGGCGTCCGGTTCGTCTTCGACCAGCACGACCTCAACCCCGAGCTCTTCCTCTCCCGGTTCGGCAGCCCGACCTCGCTGTCGGGTCGCGCCCAGCTGGCCGCGCTGCGCTGGCTCGAGAAGCAGACGTACGCCACCGCCGACCGGGTCATCTCGACCAACGAGTCCTACCGGAAGGTCGCGATCACCCGCGGCGGGATGGACCCCGACGACGTGACCGTGGTCCGCAGCGGGCCGGACACCTCGGTGATGCGTCCGGTACGTCCCCACGACCCCGCGCCCCAAGGCCGCCGGCACACCCTGGCCTACCTCGGGATCATGGGTCCCCAGGACGGTGTCGACACCGTGCTGGAGGTCATGGACGAGCTCGTCCACCGGCGTGGCCGCACCGACGTCGACGCCGTGCTGATGGGCTTCGGCGACTGCCTCGAGGACCTCAGGCGCCGCTGCACCGAGCTCGGCCTCGACGACGTGGTCACCTTCACCGGACGAGCCGGGTCCGCGCTGATCGCCCAGCACCTCAGTGCGGCCGCGATGGGCCTGTGCCCGGACCTGAAGACGCCGCTCAACGACGTCTCGACGATGAACAAGACGATGGAGTACATGGCCTACGCCCTGCCGTCGGTCTCCTTCGACCTGGTCGAGACGCGGGTCTCCGCCGAGGACGCCGCGCTCTTCGTCCCGTCGGGAGACGTGGCCGCGTTCACCGACGCCGTCGAGTCGCTGCTGGACGACCCCGAGCTGCGGGTCGAGCTGGCGTTGCGCGCCCGGGAACGGGCGGCGAAGGTGCTCGACTGGGGACCGCAGTCGGCGGCGTACGTGCAGGTCTACGATTCCATGTGTGCGATCGGGGAGGCCCCGGCGGCGGTCGAAGGGTTCGAGTACGTCGATCTGGATGACCCGGACGCGCTGCGCCAGTTCGTACTCACCCGCGGACCTGCGGTGACGTAACCGATTTGGGGTATATAACCCGGAATTCGGGACCGCGGTCCGCAGGAATCCCTTTAGATGGCTCCTTGTGCTGAAAATAGGGGCCATCGGCTCCTGACAAACGAGGAGTCAACCCCACGTGACCCCCACTGTACGGATGCTCGGGACCCGTGGCGTGCCCGCTGCCCACGGCGGCTTCGAGACCGCGGTGGAGAACATCGGACTCGACCTGGTCGACCGCGGCTGGCGGGTGGTCGTCTACTGCCAGGACGACGAGCCGCACGCGGACCTGCGCATCGACTCGTGGAAGGGCATCGAGAGGGTCCACGTGCCCGCCCGTCACGACGGTCCGCGCGGGACGATCGAGTTCGACGTCGGCGCGGTGCGCCATGCCGCAAGGGAGGCCGCGCAGGACGGCAGCGTCTGTGTGACGTTCGGCTACAACACCGGCGCGCTCAACTCGATACTGCGCTCCCGTCGCATCCCGAACATCATCAACATGGACGGGATCGAGTGGAAGCGGGCCCGCTGGTCCGGCGCCGAGAAGGCGTTCCTGTGGACCCAGGAGCGGGCCGCCTGCTGGCTGGGTGACCACCTCATCGCCGACCACCCCGAGATCGCCCGTCACCTGGCGACGCGGGTGCCGGCCGAGAAGATCACCACGATCGCCTACGGTGCCCCGAACGTCGTCGACGCGCCCGAGTGGGCGGTGCTCGACCACGGGCTGGAGCCTGGCTCCTACCTCACCCTGATCGCCCGCCCGGTGCCGGAGAACAGCATCCTGGAGGCCGTCCGCGCCTTCTCCAGCCGCCGGTGGGGCCGGCAGCTGGTGGTCCTGGGCGACTACGACCCGGCCGACGACTACCAGCGCGCGGTCCTCGAGGCCGCGAGCGACGAGGTCGTCTTCCTGGGCGCGATCTACGACACCGACATCGTCTCGGCCCTGCGCTTCCACTCGATGGCGTACGTCCACGGGCACCAGGTCGGTGGCACCAACCCGTCGCTGGTCGAGGCGCTGGGCTGCGGCAACGCCGTGATCGCCCACGACAACCGCTACAACCGCTGGGTCGCCGACGGTGCGGCGCTCTACTTCTCCGACGAGGCCGGGATCGTCACCGCGCTGGAGCGGCTGCTCTCCGAACCCGAGCTCACGGCGTCGCTGTCGTCGGCGGCGCGCGCCCGGCACTCGGCCGAGTTCACCTGGAGCCGGATCACCGATCAGTACGAGGCGCTCATCCGCGCTCACCTGCGCTGAGGTCGCTAGACGTCGGTGGTGATGTCCGCCGCCCGGGGCGCCGCCTCGCGGGCGGTGTAGGCGCGGTAGGCGAGGACGCAGGCGACGGTGAGGACCGCGGCGGTGGCCGCGCAGGCGGCGAAGAGGGTGTGCCACCGGTCGTGGTCGGCGGCAGGTCCGGCGACGACGGCGGCGACGGAGCTGCCGATGAAGAGGGACGCGGCGAAACAGGCGACGACGGTGCCGCGCGCCTCCGGCACGATCGAGGTGGCCCAGGTCTGCAGCGAGGTGTGCAGGAACGCCCAGGTGATGCCGAGCATGATGACGATGCCGACGATCGTGGGCACCGAGACCCGGACGGTCGCCGCTGCGTACCCGACCGTCAGCGCGCAGCCGCCGATCCCCATCAGCGCCCAGCGTGGGAGCCGCCGGGTGAGCGCCTTGAGGACCTGCGAGGAGAGCAGGACCGCGATGCCGTACGCAGCCGCGGCGAGCCCCGCCCGCGCGGCGTCGACCCCCTGGTCCTGGAGCGCTGGGGCGAGGAGGGTGAGGACGCCGAGGACCAGGCCACCCTCGACGAAGACGAGCAGCCCGACCACCAGCACCCAGCGGTTGCTCAGCGCTGCCCGGAACGCCGCTCGGACCCCGCCGTCGGTGGCTCGTGGCGGCTCGGCGAGCTTCCTCAGCCCCCAGGCGCTGACCAGCGCCACGACCGCCGGCACCGCGAACACGACCCGCCAGCCCGCGAGCTGACCGGTGATCCCCGCCGCGGCAGCGGCCAGCGCGGTCCCGACAGCCATCGCCGCCATCAGGTCGGACAGCGCACGCTGGCGGTAGGTGGTGGAGACGGTGTCACCGACGTAGGTCAGTGACGTCGGCACGATCGCCCCGAAGAAGGCCCCGGCGACCACCCGCACCACCACGAGGGTGACCAGGTTCGGTGCCGCGGCCGACACCAGTCCGGCGATCCCCGCGCCGACGAGAGCGCCCTGCATCAGCCGGACCCTGCCGAACCGGTCCGAGAGCGCGCCCCACAGCGGCTGGCTCAGCCCGTACGCCAGGTAGTAGCCGCTCGCGATCGCCACCGCCTGCCCCACCGAGACCCCGAAGGTCGTGGCGACCAGGACCAGGATCGGGCTCACCACGAACCGGTCGAAGCTGCTGACGAACGAGGCGACGGCGATCCAGAGGGGTGGGCGGTGGTTCTGGTCCGGGGGCACGTTTGTCAGGTTAGTAAAGGATGGTTGTCTGGGGGCTGGTGAGACCGGGGTCAGGAGGACAGGTGCGGCGTGGCGAGGTCTGGTGGGTGGAGTTCGACGAGCGGCGGCCGGTCGTGCTGCTGTCGGGAGACGAGGCGGCCGGGATCGAGGTGATGCAGGTCGTCGCTCCGGCGGGTGTCGACCTCGCCGGTCTGGGCGTCGAGGTGGCCGTGGGCGCCAGGGAAGGGCTGCCGTTCGACGGTGTGCTCCGGGTCGCGTTGCCACGCCCGGGATTCACCCCGTGCACGTGGCTGACCAACCTGACCCGGGACGATCTGATCGAGCGAGCAGGCGCCTTGTCCGCTGCGAAGCTCAGCGAGGTCGACGACGCCCTCCGCCTGGCCGGACTCGGGTAGCAGGGTTCAGGGCAGCAGTGCCGCCCGGAACGCCGCTGCGTGCAGAGCGGCAGACTCCGGCCACTCCCGTGCCGAGAGATCCGGCCGCCCGGACGGCGGGTGGGCGGCAACCGTCTTCAACGCACGCTCGAGGTCCTCGATGGTGAGGGTGCCTTCGAAGAGATGGATCCAGCCGTCGCCGACCTCCTCGGACAGCCGGCGGTTGACCTCGTTGTCGGGGGCGAGGACCGGGGTGTCGAGGGAGAGGGCGAGCAGCAGAGCGCCGGAGTTGTGCATCGCCTTGTAGGGCAGCACCACCAGGGCGGCGGCGGCGATCTCGGCGGCCAGGGTGGCGTCGTCGGCATAGCTCAGCTCGGCGCTCACGCGCGGGTCGGCGGCGACCGCGGCGCGGACCCGGGCCTCGAGGGCAGGGTCGGTCGGGGACCCGACGAGGCGTACGTCCAGGTCTGCCTCGGGACTGTCGGCGACCGCCTCCAGGAGGTGCTCGACGCCCTTGTAGGGCTTGATCAGCCCGAAGTAGAGGGCTCGCCGTGGGTTCGGGGTGGCCTCGAAGGCGGGCTCGAAGGCGGGCTCGATCCGTTCGAACCAGTCGCGGTAGTGGGCGTGGACGATCGTCGAGGTCGGCACGGCCAGCGGGGGAGCGGTCTGCTCGGTGAGGCGGATGACGTGCCTGGTGCGGCGCTCGAGGGCGTCGAGGAGCCGGTGGTCCCAGCGGCTCAGACCGTCGGGGCGGGAGAGGTTGTGCCAGGTGCGGACGACCGGGGTCCGGGTCAGGTGCAGCCGGGTCACGAAGGCGGTGATGAGCAGGCGGCGGGCGAGGCGGCGAAGCGGTGTGCGTGCCGACATGAGCAGCTCGGGCCAGTGCACGTGGAAGACGTCGTAGCGGCCGACGATGGCGCGCGCGAAGCCGAACAGGAGCACGTCGGTGTCGTCGCGGTGCTCCAGGGTCTCGACGAGTTGGACGATGTAGGGGTTGGTCGTCGCGCGTAGCTCCCGCACCGACTCCATGACCCGCACCGGCCGGTCACGGTACCCGTCGCGCAGCCCCTGCAGGACCGCGGAGAGGGGACGCACCGGGTGCAGGAGCTGTCGGCGCCCACCCCGCATCAGGATCTCGTACGCAGCCCCGACCGCCCCGCGACGCCAGGCCCGCTGCCGCTCCTGGCTGAGCCAGGTGCGTGCGAAGAGGGCGCGGTTGCGGATGTTGAAGTAGTAGTAGGCCGGCGACTTGGCGCGGGATCCCTCGGCGCGCTGGGTGCCGCCGCCGGAGTGGACCGCGGTGGCCCCGTCGACGACCGTGACCCGGCCGCCGAACGCCCGGACCCGGGCGCACAGGTCGACGTCCTCCCAGTAGAGGAAGTAGCGCTCGTCGAAGCCGGCCAGCCGCTCCCAGAGCTCACGGGTGACCGCGAAGCAGGCGCCGGTCACCCAGGGGAGCGTCTCGGCGCTCGGGGCCTGCTCGGTGCGACGTCGCCAGGGGCGCATCGTCCCGGTGTCGAGGTCGAGGTCGAGTCCCGCGGACGCGACCTCTCCGTCCGGGCCGAGCACGGTCGGCGCGGCGAGGAGGAGCGGCTCGGCCTCGACGGCTGCCATGAGGCGTACGGCCGACTCGGTGTCGATCGTGGCGTCCGGGTTGAGGAAGAGCACCACCTCGGCGCCCTCGGCCAGCGCTGCCGCGGCACCCAGGTTGCAGCCGGCGCCGAAGCCGGTGTTGGTGCCGGGGTAGACCCCGGTCCAGCCCTCGCGCTCGCACAGGGCCCGGACAGCGGCCCGGTTGGCGTCGGTCGAGTGGTTGTCGACCACGACGATCCGGGCGGGCCGGAGCGCGCCGGCGACCTGGGCCGTGTGTCGTTCCAGCAGCGCCGGGCCGCCATAGCCGACCACGACCACGGCGACGCGCGAGAGGTCGCTCATCGTGACCCCTGGGAGGGGCCGTCCAGCGCCCGCAGCTCACGCCACCACTTGCGCAGCGCGATGGCCAGGGCGGCGGCGTTGCAGACGAAGACGAGCGCGTAGGTCCACGCGAAGACCATGCCGAAGCCGAGCAGCACGAACATCCAGCACTGCGCGCCGTAGTCCGTCGGCAGCAGCGCCCACTTGCGCAGCGGGTTCTCGTGGGCGGTCGACGGCGACGACTCGGTGGGAGCCGGGCGAAGGGTGGGCATCAGGATCAGCCCGAAGTACGTCACCACGGCGACCACCTCGAACCCGAGCGGCACCAGCAGCCAGCCGTCGGTGACCGGGCCGAACCGGAACCAGGACACCAGCACCGCCAGATGCAGGCTGGCGGTCTTGAAGCAGTCGATGGTGTGGTCGAGCCACTCGCCCGAGCGCGACCCGCCGCCCCGCAGCCGCGCGAGCTGACCGTCGGAGGAGTCGAGGACGTAGCCCGCGGCCAGCAGCACCGCGACCAGGATCCCGGTCCACCAGCGCGGCTCGACCAGTGCGAGCACCGTCAGCCCCGCGGTCGAGAGCGTCGCGCTCAGTGCCGTGACCTGGTTGGGCGTCGCCCCGAGCGTGTGCGCCGCGGCGGCGACGACCCGGCCGGCGGGCCGGTTGACGAGCCGCGAGTAGGCCGCGGTGTTGAGCGAAGGCTTCTGCGCCCGACCCAGCGCCTCCAGGTGCGTACGGAACCCGCCGGGGGCGCGTTCGGCGCCGGTCGCGGCCATGCTGGATCCTGCTTCGCTGTGACGTGGGGGAGGGACAGCGGGACCTTAGACGAGGCGGGATCGGGCGTGGCCGCTCGGGCCGTCCGCTCCCCAGATCTGGGTAGGACTTTGCCAGGACCTTCGGCCCGGGCCCGTTCGGTGGCCTACCTTTGCTCATCATGCGTTTGTTGGTCGCCCACCCGTCGCCGGACGTCTACGGCTCCGACCTGCAGCTGGTCGAGACGGTGCACGGGCTGCGTCGGGCGGGCCACCAGGTCACGGTCGTCGTACCCGCGCGCGGCCCCCTGGTCCCGCTGCTCGAAGCCGCCGGCGCGAGCGTCGAGGTGATGACGTTCCCGGTGCTGCGCAAGGCCTACCTCAGCCCCACCGGGCTCCTCCGGCTGGCCGCGGCGCTGATCGTCTTCTGGGTGCGTGCGGCGCGGCTGTGGCGGCGGGTCCGGCCCGGCCGGCTGCTCGTCAACACCGTGACGATCCCGTGGTGGATCGTCGTCGGGCGGGCGGCCCGTGTCCCGGTGGTGTGCCACGTGCACGAGGCCGAGGACGACCAGCCCAAGCCCGTACGTCTCGCCCTGACCGCTCCGCTGCTGCTGGCCAACCGCGTGGTGGCGAACTCGCGGGCATCGCGCGATGTGCTCGCGCGCACGGTGAAGGTGCTGGGGCGGCGTACGACGGTCGTCTACAACGGGGTGCCGGGGCCGGAGTCGGTGACGGCGGCTCGCCCCCGGACCCCCGACGGGCCGCTGCTGCTGGTGCTGGTCGGGCGGCTCTCGCCGCGCAAGGGGACCGACGTGGCCCTCGAAGCGCTCGCCGAGGTGCGCCGCGGCGGGATCGACGCGCGGCTGCGGGTGTGCGGGTCGGTCTTCGCGGGCTATGAGTGGTTCGAGCAGGAGCTCCGCTCGCGTGCCTCCGACAGCGACCTCGCCGGCAGCGTCGAGTTCCTCGGCTACGTCGACGAGCCGGCCCGCGAGCTCGAGCAGGCCGACGTGGTGCTGGTGCCGTCCCGGGTCGAGCCCTTCGGCAACGTCGCCGTCGAGGCGCTGCTCGCCGAGCGACCGCTGGTCGCGAGCCGGGTGCAGGGGCTGGCCGAGATCGTGACCGACGGCGAGACCGGTCTCCTGGTGACCCCCGGTGACGCCGGCGACCTCGCCGAGGCGATCCGGCGGCTCGCCGCCGATCCCGCCCTGGCCGCCGAACTGGCGTCCGCCGGACGCAAAGACGCCGAGGAACGCTTCGGCGCCGAGCGCTACCGCGATCAGATCGCCACCGAGGTGCTCGGTTGAGCCTCGGTAGGAGTGCTGCCCGGGGCGGGATGGTGGTGCTCGGCGGCCAGGGCGTACGCATCCTGGTGCAGGTCGCCTCGGTCGCGGTGCTGTCCCGGCTACTCAGCCCCCGCGACTACGGCCTGGTCGCGATGGTGCTGGCGGTCATCGCGGTCGCCGAGATCTTCCGCGACCTCGGGCTCTCGACCGCCGCGGTCCAGGCCAAGGTGCTGACCCGCGAGCAGCAGACGAACCTGTGGTGGCTCAACACCGCCCTCGGTGGCGGCCTCGCACTCGTCGCCGTCGCCTCCGCCCCGCTCGTCGCCGCCCTCTACGACGAGCCCGCTCTGACGGGCCTGACCGCGGCGATGGCGGGGATGTTCGTGCTCAACGGCATGGCGGCGCAGTATCGCGCCGATCTCACCCGCCGGATGCTCTTCGCCAGGCTGGCCGCCGCCACGACCCTGGCGCCGCTGCTGGCCCTCGGGATCGCGGCGTACGCAGCAGCCAACGGCGCCGGCTACTGGGCCCTCGTCGTCCAGCAGCTGGCCCAGGGCGCTGTCGCCCTGGTGGCCGTCGGCGCGTTCGCCGGCTGGCTCCCCGGCCGCCCGCGACGTGGCGTGGAGATCGGCGAGTTCCTCCGTTTCGGCTGGTCGCTGGCGGGAACGCAGCTGATCAACTACGCGGCCAGCAACATCGACTCCGTGCTCATCGGCACCCGTCTCGGCGCCGACCAGCTCGGCTCCTACAACCGCGCCTGGCAGCTGCTGATGAACCCGCTGGTCCAGCTGCGCGGCCCCACCACGACCGTGGCGCTGCCGGTGCTGAGCCGGATTCGCGACAACCCGGCGCTGACCCAGCGGTTCGTGCAGCGCGGCCAGGTCGCGCTCGGCTACAGCCTCGGGGCCGGGCTCGGGCTGCTCGCGGGCGCAGCGGCCCCGGTCTGTGCTCTCTTCCTCGGTCCCGGCTGGGACGTCGCCGGCGTCTTCGCCCTGCTCGCCTGCGCGGGCCTGTTCCAGACGCTGGCCTACGTCGGCTACTGGGTCTACCTCGCCCACGGTCTGACCACCGAGCTGCGCCACTACACGCTGGTCGCCTCGGTCCTGAAGGTCGTCTGCGTGCTCGTCGGCGTGCGCTACGGGATCACCGGCGTCGCGGTCGGCTACGCGACCGCCCATCTGCTCGAGTGGCCGCTGTCGCTGTGGTGGATCTCCCGCCGCACCCAGCTCCGGGTCGGGCCGCTCTACCTCGGTGCCGCTCGCATCCTGCTGGTCGCGGGCGCGGTCGCCGGTGCGGCGTACGCCACCGCTCAGGCCCTTCACGGGCAGCACCCCGGGGTGACGGTGCCGGTCTGCGTGGTCGCCGGAGGCGTCGCGTACGCGCTTCTCCTTCTTGTCCCGTCGATCCGCCGTGACGTGATGTCGCTGGTGGTGACGGTGCGCGGAGCGGTCGGGCCGCGCTTGCCAGGCTTCAGCCGCGGCTCGGCCTGACCGGCCTGCCGGTGTCGTCCCAGACGTTGCCGGAGTGGGTGATCTTGGTGGAGGACGGGTGGATGATCGCGCAGCCGTCGATCCGCTGGTCGCTGAGGAACCGGTTGTCGCGGATCACGGTGCCACGGATCGGGCCCCGGCTCTTCTCGGCGATGTTGACGGTGCAGCCACCGCCACCGAGGAGGTTGTCGCGGATCGTGACGTCGCTGACGGCGCTGATGCTCTGGGTGATCTGCACCCCGGCGTTGAAGGCGCCGGTGAAGCGGTTGTCCGCGATCGTGATGTTGCTGCCGCCGATGATCTGGATCGAGTCGTCGTGGGAGGCGCCGCCGCCCTGGTAGGGGTCGCTCTCGAAGTGGTAGTTGTCGTGAAACCAGTTGTCGCGCACGATCACGTTGCTGCCGGTGATGTGCACCTGGTCGGTGACGTGGTGGATCTCGGAGTCCTCGAGGATGAAGTCGTGGCCGACCACGCCGTTGACGCCCGGCGCGGCGTTCTCGGCCATCACCTCGACGTTGCTGACCAGCATCCCCGCGCCGTTGGCGTTGTTGTTGGAGATCCCGGCGGTCTCGGAGCCGGTCGGCACGATCACCTTGGTGTTGCGGATCGTCACGCTCGGTGCCTCGACGCGGATCCGGCCGTGCACCTCGAGGCCGTCGACCACCTGTCCGGGCGTCCTGACGACCAGGTCGCCGCGATGGACCCGCAGCTTCTTCTTCGGAGGTACGCCGGTGTCGTCAGGTCCCGGTGACCCGGCGCCCGGAGGGGGTGAGCCCAGCGGCTCGCCCTCGCGCGGCTCCTCCTCGGAAGGCCGGTCGCCGGACCGGTTGGCCGGGTCCGAGGGCCGCGTCTTCGTCGCCGACGGGCTCGCCGAAGGCCTGACCGAGCTGGTCGAGGAGGCGGACGGGGACGCCGACGCGGACGGAGACGGCGTCAGAGTCACCGGCCCTCCGAAGTCGTCGGGCGGCAGGTCGGCGTAGTTCCGCTCCGCGCGCGGAGCCGGCTCCTCGGCGGGCCCCGACGTCAGCGCGTACGTCGAACCCAGCGCGACCACGGTGGCGATCGCGGACATGGCGAGGAGGAGGATCCGGGACGATCCGGGCGGGACAGCCAAGAGACGTATGCCTTCCTGTGGACTGTGCAGCCTACTGACGTGTCGGGAGTCTGCACCACGCAGTTTGCGCGGGTTGGGTGCCTGGGTCCAACACATACCCGATTCAGGGGATCGCAGCTGCGTTTCACGGGCGGATGGCTGTGGGTGTCCGCGACACTGCCGTGTCGCGGCCGAGGGAGCCGCCTTGTGCAGGGATGGATGATGACGCGGATTCGACGCCAGTGGCGCTTGATTGCGGCCGGGGCGGTCGCAGCTGTTCTCGGGGTGAGCAGCCTGGTCATGTCGGGAGGGGCGACGGCGGACACGGCTCCGGTCGACCCGGAGCTGCCGGAGACGGTCTCGGCCGACGTACTTCCGACGGTGCAGATCGACGGGGTCGCCTGGAAGCAGGTCATCGTCGGTGACACCGTCTACGTCGGCGGCAACTTCACCACGGCTCGCCCGGCGGGCGCCGCGGCCGGCACGAACGAGACCCCGCGCGCCAACATGCTGGCCTACCGGCTCTCCACGGGTGAGCTGATCCCGGGCTTCGCGCCGAGCTTCAACGGCCAGGTCAAGGACATGGCGCTCTCGCCCGACAAGTCCCTGCTCTACGTCGCCGGCAGCTTCACCCAGGTCAACGGGGTCAACCGTTACCGCGCTGCCGCGATCAACCTGGCCACCGGCGCGGTGACCAGCTTCCGGCCGATCTTCAACTCGACCACCAACGCGGTCGCGGCCACGTCCACCGCGGTCTTCTACGGCGGGGTCTTCACCTCGGCCGACAACACCGCGCGCACCAAGGTCGCCGCGGTCAGCCCCACCGACACCGGCACAGGTCTGCTGCCGATGAACCCGACCGTCTCCAACGGCTCCGTGCAGGACATCGTGGTCTCGCCCGACGGCGCCGACATCGTGATCGGTGGCAACTTCACCCGGGTCAACGGCTGGTCCAACCCCGGCTACGGCCTGGCCCGGATCAAGGTCGCGACCGGCGCCTCGATGTCGCTGCCGGTCAACTCCGAGGTCCGCAACGGTGGTTCCAACTCCGCCATCCTCTCCCTGGAGAGCGACGGCACCAGCTTCTACGGCACCGGCTACCACTACGGCAGCGGCGGCAACCTCGAAGGCTCCTTCAAGTCCGACTGGGCCACCGGCAAGCTGACCTGGCTCGAGGACTGTCACGGCGACACCTACTCGATCTGGCCGACCGCCAAGACCGTCTACCAGGCCAGCCACAAGCACTACTGCGGCAACTCCGGGGGCTTCCCGGAGACCAACCCGCGCAGCTTCCAGCACTCCACCGCGGTCACCCAGGCCGTACGCGGCACCAACACCCGCGACATCTACGGCTACCCCGACCACCCGGGCACCCCGCGGCCCGAGTTCCTCGAGTGGTACCCGAAGTGGACGCCCGGCACCTTCACCGGCGCCAACCAGGCCCCCTGGACGGTGACCGCCAACGCCGACTACGTCGTCTACGGCGGCGAGTTCCTCAAGGTCGACGGGGTCGCGCAACAGGGCCTGGTCCGCTTCGCGATCAAGACCATCGCGCCCAACAAGGTCGGTCCGGCCCTGTCCGGCGCGGACTTCGGGCTCACCGCGACCTCGCCCGCCGACGGCCAGGTCCGGCTGACCTGGCCCGGCAACGCCGACCGGGACAACGCGACCGTGACCTACAAGGTCTACCGGGCATCGGCCGACGCTCCGATCCACACCAAGGCCGTCACCGCGGCGTTCTGGAAGCAGACCACGCAGAGCTTCCTCGACACCGCGGCGCCGCCAGGCACCACCCAGAGCTACCGGGTCGTCGCAGAGGACGCCTTCGGCAACCAGTCGCCCACCGCGTGGGTCGCCGTCGACGTCGCCGGCGAGCCGGCACCGCCCGTCGAGGGCATCGTCGCCGCGGACACCTTCGGGCGTGCCGAGACGAGCGGCTGGGGGACGGCCGACACCGGCGGCGCCTGGGCCCGCACCGCCGGCACCGCCGGCAGCTTCTCGGTCTCCGAGGGTCGCGGCCGGCACGCGATCGCTCCCGGCGCGACCACCGAGTCCCGGCTCCAGGAGGTCTCGGCCGGCGACGTGGACGCGACCGTCAGCGTCGGAGTCTCCCGGCTCCCCGACGCTGGCTTCGTCTGGTCGATCCTCGGCGCCCGTGTCTCCGGCAGCGACCACTACGCCTCGCGACTCCGGTTCAACCCAGACGGCACCGTCGGCATCCACCTCGTACGCAGCGGCAGCCCGGTCGTCGGCGCCAACGCTGTCCCGGGACTCAGCGTCGCCCCCGGCGACCGGCTGAAGGTCCGCCTCCAGGTCACCGGCACCGCGCCGGCGACCGTGCGCACCAAGGTGTGGCCGGCCGGGTCGGCGGAGCCGTCGGGATGGACGTACGAGTTCTCCGACTCGACCGCGGCCAACCAGCTTCCCGGCGGGGTGATGCTGCGCGGCTACGGCTCCTCGACGATCGGTGCCACGCCTGTGGAGGTCAGCTACGACGATCTGAAGGTCATCGAGCCCTGACCGGCATACCCGATCTTGGGGAGTAGGCGAGCGGATCCCCCCGCGGGCGTCGGACTTGGGCTTGAATGCAACGTCTTCGAATCGATGTCTTTGTCCGACCCCGCCCGCGGAAGATCCCCCATGCTCAGTCAAGTCCCGCGATCGAGGATGTACGTCGCGGCAGCCGTCGCTGCCGTCGTCCTCGTGAGCGTCGCGGTCGTGCTCATCGTGCGCAACCCGTCCGGCCCGGCCACCGCCGGGTCGGACTCGACGGTGGCCGCCGCACCCTCTCCGACGGCGACCCCGTCGGAGGAGGAGTCCGTCTCCTCGTCCGACGAGGAGGAGACGGAGCCGGGGAAGCCATCGAACGGCAACCGCGCGGTCGGCCTGAAGGCCGAGGCGACCTCGGCCCCCGGCGTCACGGCACGGCTGGCCGAGATCGAATCCGTCCAGGCCACCGCGAGCCTGCCCGGCGAGGTCGGTGGTCCGGCGCTCGCGATCACCGTGAAGGTGAAGAACGAGACCGGGAAGAAGCTCGATCTGGCGCTCGGTGTCGTCAACGCCTACTACGGGCGCGAGCGCACCCCCGCGGTCAGCGTCGCCTCCGACGGCGAGGTGCCCTTCCCGGCCTCGGTCGCGGACGGCGAGTCGGCCACAGGCGTCTATGTCTTCCAGATCCCCGAGGAGGCCCGCCCCGTCCGCGTCGAGCTCGATCTGGGCAACGGCGCCGACGTGGTGGTCTTCAAGGGCCGTCCCCAGCGATAGACCTCCCCCACGATGAGAGATGTGATGAAGCCGATCCTGGCTGTGCTGGCGCTCGTGGCGACGAGCCTGACCCTGGCGACCTCCGCGACCTCCGCGTCCGCGGACACTGCGCCGACCGATCCTGATCTGCCGACGACGGTCTCTGCCGACGTACTTCCCACCGTGCAGATCAACGGCGTCGCCTGGAAGCAGGTGATCGTCGGCGACATCGTCTACGTCGGCGGCAACTTCACCTCGGCGCGTCCGGCGGGGGCCGCGGCCGGCACCAGTGAGTCGGCCCGGTCCCACATGCTGGCCTACCGGCTCTCGACGGGTGCGCTGATCACCGGCTTCGAGCCGAAGTTCAACGGCCAGGTCAAGGACATGGCGCTCTCGCCCGACAAGTCGACTCTCTACGTCGCGGGCAGCTTCACCCAGGTCGACGGCCTCAACCGCTACCGCGGCGCCGCGATCAACCTCTCGACCGGCAAGGTGACGAGCTTCCGGCCGATCTTCAACTCGACCACCAACGCGGTCGCGGCCACGTCCACCGCGGTCTTCTACGGCGGCGTGTTCACCTCCGCCGACAACACCGCGCGCACGAAGGTGGCCGCGGTCAAGCCCACCGACACCGGCACCGGTCTGCTGCCGATGAACCCGAAGGTCGCCGGCGGCAACGTCAACGACATCGTGGTCTCCTCCGACGGCACCAAGATCGTGATCGGCGGGGCGTTCACCAGCGTCAACGGCTCCTCCAACCCGGGCTACGGCCTGGCCCGGCTCGAGGTCTCCTCGGGGAGCTCGCTGGCGCTCCCGGTCAACTCCGAGATCCGCAACGGCGGCGCCGAGGCAGCGATCCTCTCGCTGGAGTCCGACGGCACCAGCTTCTACGGCAGCGGCTACAACTACGGCGGTGCCGGCAATCTCGAGGGCTCCTTCAAGGCCGACTGGGCCACCGGCAAGCTGACCTGGCTCGAGGACTGCCACGGCGACACCTACGCCGTCTGGCCGACCGCCAGCGTCGTCTACCAGGCCAGCCACAAGCACGGCTGCGACACCTCCGGCGGCTTCCCGGAGACCAAGCCGCGGGCCTGGTACCACTCCACCGCCACCACCCAGGACGTACGCGGCACCAACATCGCCGACGACAAGTACGGCTACCCCGACCACCCCGGCACCCCGCGACCGGAGTTCCTGGAGTGGTATCCTAAGTGGACCAACGGCACGTTCACCAGCGCCAAGCAGTCGACCTGGACCGTGACCGCCAACGCCAAGTACGTCCTGTTCGGCGGTGAGTTCCTGAAGGTCAACGGGGTCGCGCAGCAGGGTCTGGTCCGGTTCGCCGTCAAGGACATCGCGCCCAACAAGGTCGGTCCGACGCTGAAGGGCGCCAAGTGGGCGCTCACCGGCTCCTCGCCCTCCGCGGGCAAGGCCACGCTGAAGTGGCCGGGCAACCCCGACAAGGACAACGCCACGGTCACCTACAAGCTCTACCGCGGGTCGATCGACTCCACGCCGATCAAGACTGTCAAGGTCACGGCTCCGTTCTGGAAGCACGCCGCGATGACCTTCACCGACACCGGCCGCGCCAGCGGTTCGGCGCAGAGGTACAAGATCGAGGCCGTCGACCCGCTCGGCAACATCTCCCGCTCCGACTGGGTGACGGTCACGATCAAGTGATCTGGGTCTGCATGCTCACCTATCGGCGGCCCGAAGGGCTCGCCGAGGCGATCGGCATGCTCCGGGCCCAGCTCGACCTCGTCCCTGAGGCGCGGCTGCTCGTCGTCGACAACGACGAGCAGCCCAGCGCCGCCTCCGCGGTGGCGGGGGCGGCCGATGGAGACGTACGTGTGCGGTACGTGCATGAGCCGACCCCCGGCATCGCTGCCGCCCGCAACCGGGCGTTGGACGAGGCCGGTCCCGATGCTGTCGTCGTCTTCATCGACGATGACGAGCAGCCTTCGGAGAAGTGGCTGCCGACCCTGCTCGCGTGCTGGGAGGAGAGGGGCGCCGCGGCCGTGGTCGGGCCGGTGATCTCCCACTTCGAGGGGGCGCTGGACCCGTGGATCGAGGCGGGTGGCTTCTTCCGGCGCCTACGGCACCCGACCGGCACCGTCGTCACCACCGCGGCGACCAACAACCTCCTGCTCGACATGACTCAGGTCGGCGAGCTCCGCTTCGACCTCGGCTTCGGTCTCTCCGGTGGCTCCGACACCGTCTTCACCCGCACCCTGTCCGCCGCCGGCGGCCGGATCGTGTGGTGCGACGAGGCCCCGGTGCACGACCTGGTGCCCGCGGACCGGGCGACCCGGGAGTGGGTACGCGCCCGCGCCTCCCGCATCGGCAACTCCGACTCTCGGGTGCAGGTCCACCTCGCTCCTGCCGGCCGTCGCCCGATCGCTCGGCTGCGCGCCACGGCCCGCGGCCTCGTACGTGTCCTAGGGGGCTCCGCCCGCGTCGCCCTCGGCCGCCTGACCGGCTCGCAGCCCCACCACGCCCGCGGCACCCGCACCCTCCTTCGCGGTCTTGGCATGCTCCGCGGAGCCTGGGGTTCCCACGTCTCCGAGTACGCCCGCTAGCAACGCCGACCCGGCGCATCTGTCTCGCCGCAGATCGCCCAGTCGGCGCGTATGTCCCATATCCAGCTGCCGACTCGGCGCTGGTTGGCGGGACAGTTGCGCCGAGTCGATCCGTCTTCAGGAGCGCTGCGGACCCGCGGCGAGGTATCGGCGACGGGCGCGCCCGCCATCGTGGGCTTGGCGTTGCCGTGGCGGCTCCGACGTCCTCGCAGAGGACGGCGCCGGATCGGCTTCCTTGCGCTGCAGCAGGAACACCCCGAGCGCGAGCGCGAGCGGCGGCAGGGAGCTGATGATGGGGCCGAAGAAGAGGTTCCAGCCGAGCTGCAGGGCGAGGAAGATGCCGAGCGCGGTGCCGGTGCGGTGGGACATGCTGCGGCCCAGATAGATGGTGGCGAGCCACAGCAGCCACCCCGACAGCACCAGGCCGGCCAGGCCGAACCAGATCCACAGGTCGCCGATCAGCGAGTGCACCTCGATCCGGGTGCCGAACATGTAGTGCTCGACGTAGCCGTTGTCCGGGTCGTAGCCCAGGCGGGACATGCCTTGCTTCGCGGCCTGCATGTCGGTCGGCGTGGCCATGATGCCGGCGCCGTAGCCGAGGGGTTCGTGCAGCATCAGCGCCACCGTGGCTCCGATCTCGGGGCGGCCGCCGAGGATCAACGATCCGGCAGCCTGGGTCTGCTCCTGGGTGCGCTCCTGCGCCGACTGGCCGAGGTAGCCCTCCAGCGCGGCCCCTTCCAGCGCCCGGTAGAGCCCGAGGCCGAGCGCGCCGACCAGCACCAGCGAGAGCAGCGCGGAGGTGGTCCGCTTCGCCGTCCGCGGCCGGTGCTGCCACAGCAGCAGCACGGCGGTCATGATCAGGAACGCGCTCATCGAGCGGGCCCCCGACAGCGCGGTGACCGCGGTGAGAACCCCGAGGACGGTCATGTCCGCGAGGAGTCTCTTGCGGGGACGCCGCCGGATGAGCAGGCAGGCACCGAGCAGCAACATCGTCGAGGGCATCGCGAACCCGAACCGCCATGGTTCTTCGGCGAAGCGCGAGCCCATCGTCGCGGTCGTGAACGAGCCCAGCGCGTAGAGGCACACCACGGCCCCCGGCGAGAGCACGCGCTGCCCCCACAGGAGGGCTCCGACGCACATCGCGGCCGAGACGACCGGCATCAGCTCGAACAGCACGCCGGCCTCGGTCGGCGGGTGGGTCGCCGAGCGCCAGGTGTGGAGCGCGAGCGCGGAGAAGAGACAGGCGAGCAGCAGTACGCCACCCAGGACCGCGCCGCGGTAGCGGCCGGCCTCCCGGATCCAGATCGGGGCCAGGGCCGCGCCCATCAGCCCGCCCACGGTCAGGCCTCGGGCGAGAGTGAAGTCGGTGCCGGCCAGGAACGCCGCGGCTCCGGCCAGGAGCGCGGTCAGCACCTCCCAACCGGAGGCCTCGGCCCGCGCGGTCCGCCCGCCGCGGACCCGGACCGCCGTCACGACGGCCATGCTCAGCTCCCGGCGGCGGGGTAGCCCTGCTGACGCGGTTCCCGGGGACGTACGAAACCGGAGAGGAGGCGGGCGAACCAGCCCTGTTCCGGCTGGCCGTAGTAGGTGTGCGCGGCCGTGTCGCGGACCTGGTTGGCGACGATGCCGAGGCAGCGGGCGTCGACGGTCTCGAGGCTGTCGATGGCCTCCAGGACCTGGGGACGGTGGATGGTGCGGCAGTTGGCGACGACCAGGGCCCCGTCGGTCAGGCGGGACAGGATCGCGCCGTCGGCGACCGGAAGCAGCGGCGGGGAGTCGAGGATGACCACGTCGTAGCTCGCGCGCGCCTCCTCCAGCAGGTCGGCCATCCGCGGCGAGCCGATCAGCTGCGCCGGGTTGGGCGGGATCTCACCCATGGTGAGCACGTGCAGGTTGGCGTCGCCCCAGACCTGGACGACATCCTCGAGCTCGGCCTTCCCGATCAGCACCGTCGTCAGTCCGGCCGCGCCCTCGAGGCCGCAGTAGTCGGCGACCGCCGGTCGGCGCATGTCGGCGTCGACGAGCAGCACCCGCTGGCCCTGCTCGGCGATCGCCAGCGCCAGGTTGATCGACGTCGTCGACTTGCCCTCACCGCCGATCGAGGAGGTCACGACCATCGAGCGGACCGGCGAGGACGCGTCGAGGAACTGCAGGTTGGTCTGCAGTCGCCGGTAGGCCTCCGCGGCGACGTTGTGGGGATCGATGGCGGTCACCGCGCCCCGCGCGCGCCGCTGACCCCGCCGCCGGGGGATCGCCCCCAGGAGCCCGACGTCGGTGAGCTGCTCGATCTCGGCCGCGGTGCGGACCCGGGTGTCGAGGAGCGCGCGGACCACGGCGATCGCGACGCCGAGCCCGAAGCCGCCGGTGAAGCCGACCAGGGCGGCCAGCCGCGTACGCGGCGCGAACGCCTCCTCCGGCGGGTCGGCGCGGGCGACCACGGTCACCTCGACGGCGGACTTCTTGTTGGAGCTGGGGGAGAGGTTGGTGATCGTGGTGGTGAGCTCGTCGGCGACCGAGTTGGCCAGGTCGGAGGCGCCGGTGCTGGTCGTCGCCACCGCGTCGATCTCGATGATCACGGTGTCGAGCGGGTTCTCCGCGGTGATCTGCTCGGCCAGGGCCTTCGGGGTCGTGTCGAGGTCGAGGTCGTAGATGACCTGGTCGAGCACCACCGGCATCGTCGCCAGCTTGGCGTAGGACTGGACGATGTCCTGGGTGAAGGTCGAGCCCTGGACCAGCTCCTGGGTCGTCGCGCCGCGGGCGATCGAGACGAAGACGGTGCTCTGCGCGCGGTACTGCGGCGGGCTCGCGTGCGCCTGCGCGAAGACCGCGCTGGCGCCGAGGATCGCCAGCACGGCGACGATGTACCAGCGCTTTCGCAGGGCAGCGACATAGTCGCGCAGGTCCAACAGGTCACTCCGTCCGATGTCTGTGCCAGGCTGCTCGTCCGTGACTCATCCGCCGGCAGGCGGGTCCACACGGGGCCATTGCACATCCTCACCCGAAATCGAGGATGGCAGGGCCGGGTGTTCCGCTCGTTCCCCCAAATGGGGGATTGATCTCCCGTCGGTTCTCGGGGCCGTACGCCGACTGCGTAATGTCTGTTCGTCACGTTCGGGGGTTGGCTGCGTGGATGAGCGATTCCATGCTCCAGAATCGTTCGGCAACTCGAAGGTAGGCAGGGATGGACACCGCGACGATCCTGGTCGTCTGCACCGGGAACGTACGACGATCCCCGGCGATCGAGGCGATGCTCCGTGAGGGTGTCGGCCAGATCGGTGGGCTCGCGCGCCACGGCATCAACGTGATCTCGGCCGGCAGCGAGGCGCTCGAGGGCTACGAGATGGACCCGATGATCGCCTCCGAGGTGGCGCTCGCCGGCACCCGGCTGACCAGACACCAGGCCTACCCCCTCGACGTCGCCGACATCGAGAGCGCCGACCTGATCATCACCGCCGAGCGCTCCCACCGCAGCGAGGTCGCGCGGCTGGTGCCGTCGGCGGTCAAGCGCACCTTCACGCTCGTCGAGATCGCCGCGCTCAGCGACCTGCTGGGCCGCACCGCGCTGGGCGGGCCGGCGGGTTCGGACGCGGATGCGGCCACCCGGCTGCGTACGTTGGTCCAGCTCGCCCCGCTGCAGAAGGCTCGGCGCCGGGTCCGCCGACCGGCCGACGACGATCTCGCCGACCTGAAGAAGCGGTCACCCCGCGAGGCCCGGCGGCTCGTCACCGAGGCCCGAGGTCACGTCGAGACCCTGCTGAAGGTGCTGGAGCCGAGCCTGTCGCTGGTCAGCAAGCCGCAGCGGCCCGCTCCCACGATTCCCTCGCCCGCCGCTCCGGTCGAGACGACCCAGCCACGGTCCGTGCATTCGACCCGGTCGGCGGGTTGACCGCAGGGGGTTTGTCGCCAAGTTAGGGTTGCCTACATGAACCGTCCCGCGAAGCCCGAGACCGTCCTCGTCGTCACCGCCACCGAGCGGCTGAGTCCGACGATGATCCGGGTGAGCTTCCGCTCCGAGGACCTCGGCGCCTTCTCGTCGAGCGTGTTCACCGACCGCTACGTGAAGCTGGTCTTCCCGCACGAGGACGGCGAGGTGGTGCGCACCTACACCGCACTCAACCCCTCAGTCGAGAACGGCACGCTCGACATCGACTTCGTCGTCCACGGCACCGAGGGATACGCCGGCCCTTGGGCCGCTGCCGCCCAGCCCGGTGACACCCTCTCGGCGCGTGGGCCCGGCGGGGCCTACGCGCCCGACCCCACGGCCGACTGGCACCTGCTCGCCGGCGACGAGACCGCCCTGCCCGCCATCCGCGCGGCGCTGGGTGCCCTGCCCGCCGACGCCCGCGGCTACGCGATCATCGACGTACCGACCACCGGCCTCGAGCAGCCCCTCGACCACCCCGAGGGCGTCGAGGTGACCTGGCTGGTCACCGGCGGCCACACCCACCACGCCGCCGAGGACGCCGAGGGCCACGAGCAGCCCCTCGTCACCGCCGTCCGCGAGCTGCCCTGGCTCGAGGGCCGCGTCCACGCCTTCGTCCACGGCGAGGCCGCGGTCACCATGCACGGCATCCGCCCCTACCTCCTCGAGGAGCGCGGCGTCCCGAAGGCCGACCTCTCCATCTCCGGCTACTGGCGCCGCGGCCGCACCGAGGAGACCTTCCGCGAGTGGAAGCGCGAGCTCGCCGCCGCCGAGTCCGTCTGACCCCCGACTCGGCGCATCTGTCCCGCCGAAAGCGGTCGACCCGGCGCGTCTGTCCCGCCGAAAGCGGTCGACCCGGCGCGTCTGTCCCGCCGTAGGTCTGGGACAAACGCGCCGACTCGGCGCTGAATTGCGGGGCAGACGTGCCGAGTCGGTCGTTGATCTTGGGACAGTTGCGCCGAGTCGGCGGGGTCTCAGGTGCCGTTCTCGGAGAAGTGCTGGTAGTCCTTCAGCGAGTTCCAGTCGCCGCCCCATTCCCAGCCGATGTCGGCGAAGGCCCGCACGACCACGTCGTCCGGGTGGATCATCCCGGGCGCCTTCCGGGACCGGTTCAGATACCAGCGGGCGAGCTCGGGGATGACGCGGTCACCTTTGACGTATGGGTTCTGGAAGGTGTTGATGTCGATCGCCAGGCCGTAGGCGTGCTGAGAGAACGAGGTCTGACCCACCGACGGGCGGCAGACGAAGCCGCCGGTGCCGTTGCCGTCGCCGGTGGGCGGCGCGTCCAGGGCCGCCTTCGTGGTGATGTCCATCTGCTCGATCGGGAACCTCGCCTCGTAGAGGCGGCGGAAGACCCCGACGACGTCCTCGGCGACCCGGGCGTTGATCAGCATCTCCCCGGTGTGGCGGGCGCCGTCGAAGCCCCAGAACGTCATCCGGACCCAGGCCAGCTCCTGCCGCGAGACCGGACATCCCGGCACCCAGGTCGAGCGCGCGATCACGTCGTCGGGCGCGACGTCGACCTCGGCGGCGAACCCGCCGCCGGGCAGCATCGGCACGACGTCCGGCAGCGTCCACGCCCGGTGACGCAGCTCCGGCGGCGTCGGCCGCGCGATCCCGTAGCCCTGCGCGTCCTCCGGCAGCACCCGCGTCCCGAGCCACGGCGGCGGCACCGACCCCGGCTTCGGGGGAGCCGGAGAAGACGAAGGTACGTCGCTGGGCGACGGCTCAGCGGACACCGACGTCCCCGAGGAGTTGGTCGTCGGGCTCGGGGAGGACTCCGGTGACCCTCCGCACCCGCCTAGCACCAGCGTGAGGACCGTCAGGACGGCGACGGCCGGGCCGGCGGCGTACGTCCTCTTCACCCGTCCAACGTAGCCGAACCCGCTTGACTTCGAGTGTGCTCGAACCGGGACACTGGAGCCATGACGTCCCACGGACTCAGCATCGCCGAGGTGGCCGAGCGGACCGGCCTGACTGCTCACACGCTGCGCTACTACGAACGCGACGGGCTGATGCTCGACGTCGGCCGCAACGGCTCGGGCCACCGGGCCTACACCGAGGACGATCTCGGCTGGATCACGCTGATCACCCGGCTCCGCTCGACCGGCATGCCGATCCGGGAGATCCGGCGCTACGCCGAGATGGTCCGGTCCGGTGCGGGCAACGAGGCCGACCGGCTGGGTCTGCTGCGCGCCCACCGCGACCGGGTGCGCGCGCAGCTCGCCGAGACGGCCCGCCACCTGGAGGCGATCGAGTTCAAGGTCGACTACTACGAGGCGACCGTCGGGGGCTGCGACCCCGACGCGGAGCTCATCGCCCAGCAGCGTCGAGCCGAGCCCTCTGCTCCTCGCTGAGCTCCAGGTCCACCGCCGCCAGGCTCTCGTCGAGCTGGGCCACCGACGACGCCCCGACCAGCGGGATCACCGGGAGCGAGTCGCCGAGCATCCAGGCCAGCACGACCTGGTTGCGGGTCGCGCCGGTCTCCGCGGCGACCTCCTCGAGCACCGCCAGCCGGGCGGTCGTCCCCGGGTGGTCGTAGGCGCGGTCGAGCGGCTTGGCAGGATTCGTGTAGGCCCCGCTGAGCAGCGGCGTGTACGCCACCAGCGTCAGCCCCGGCGTGGCCCGCAGGTAGGCGAGCAGCGAGGCGTCGGCGACACCGATCTCGCCGTCGACGGAGAGCCGCCGGTCGGGGATGTCGGTGCGCATCCGCAGGTAGGTGTGGTGATACTGCAGCACGCTCGGCCGTGCCGCCTCCGGGTTGACTGCCCGCGCCCGCTCCACCTGCCAGGACCAGTGGTTGCTCAGCCCGAACTGGCCGATGACACCGTCCTTCACCAGAGCCGCGAACCCGGCGGCGTACTCCTCCAGCGGCACACCGTTCATGTCCGGCACGTGCGCGTAGTAGAGGTCGAGCCGCTCGACGCCGAGGCGCTCGCGGGAGCGGTCGGCCTGCTCGCGTACGTTCTCCGGGGCCAGCCCCTCCCAGCGCCGGTTGCGCTGGTTCTCCCAGCCGTTCTCGACGCGCTCGACGACGTCCGTCGGTCGCGCGCCGACCTTGGTGGAGATGACGAGCTCGTCACCGATGCCACGGTCGCGGCGCCACTGCCCGAGCGTGGTCTCGCTCTCGCCGCCCTGGGTGCCGTTGGCCCAGTAGGCGTAGTTGTTGGAGGTGTCGACGAAGGTGCCGCCGGCCTCGACGAAGCGGTCGAGGATGTCATAGGAGGTCGAGACGTCCGTGTCCGTGCCGAACCGCATCACGCCGAGCGCGAGCTTGCTGACGCGCCGGGAGCCGGCGCCTGATCCGATGGTCGTGTATCGCATGACCTCCACGCTCCGGCTTCGTGCGCGCTCGAAGTCAAACGTCTTTACGAGCGTCTCCTAGACTGGTGCCCGCAGGGGAGGCGCTGTCGGGGCTGCGGGAACGGCTGGCGGGAGCGCCGGGAC
>NZ_JBHVKN010000021.1:0-44020 GCF_042798075.1 Nocardioides sp. NPDC057772 | reverse complement strand
ACCCACGACATCAACTCGACGCGTACGGTGCCGGACAACATCGGCCTGCTCTACCACAAGCACCTGGCCATGTACGGTCCCCGCGAGATGCTGCTCAGCTCCGAGGAGCCGGTGGTGCGCCAGTTCCTCAACGCGCAGACGATCGGCCCGATCGGAATGTCGGAGGAGAAGGACGCCGACGAGCTGGCCGCGGAGAAGGACATGGGTCTGCCGCCGCTCCCGCCGATCCCGATGCAGCTCGAGCCGTCCAACGGCATTCCCCGTAAATACCAGCGTCCTCCGGGCGCCTGGTGCCGCGAGAACGGCGTCACCCCGCCGCCCGGGTCGTTCCGGCCCGATGCGGCCATGGCTCCTGGCGGCGTGAAAGCAGCTCCCACAGAGGCTCCCCACTGATATGTCTTCCCTGACCGCTGCCAGGGTCCTGAAACCGATCGGGACCGCTGGCTCACTCTTCGCGTTCGGACTGGACGTGGGGCGAGCTGTGTTCCGGCGCCCCTTCCAGTTCCGCGAGTTCATCCAACAGGCGTGGTTCATCGCGTCGGTGACGATCGTCCCGACCGCGCTGGTCGCGATCCCCTTCGGCGCGGTCATCGCGCTGCAGGTGGGTGGCCTCGTGCAGCAGTTCGGTGCGCAGTCCTTCGTCGGGTCGGCCGCGGTCCTCGCGGTCGTCCAGCAGGCAGCCCCGATCGCGACCGCGCTGCTGGTCGCGGGTGCCGGTGGTTCGGCGATCGCCGCCGACCTCGGCGCCCGGAAGATCCGTGAAGAGCTCGACGCGATGATGGTTCTCGGCATCGATCCCATCCAGCGTCTGGTGGTTCCGCGTGTGCTCGCCGCGATGATGATCGCGGTCTTCCTCAACGGCCTGGTGTCGATCGTCGGCGTCATGGGTGGATACGTCTTCAACGTCATCATCCAGGGCGGCACCCCCGGCGCCTACCTGGCCAGCTTCACCGCGCTGGCGCAGATGGCCGACCTGTGGCAGGGCCTGGCCAAGGCGCTCGTGTTCGGTCTGATCGCGGCGATCGTGGCTGCGTACAAGGGCATGAACGCGGGCGGCGGCCCGAAGGGTGTCGGTGACGCCGTGAACGAGTCCGTCGTCATCACGTTCCTGCTGCTGTTCATCGTCAACTTCGTGATGTCTGCGATCTTCCTGCAGATCATCCCGAGCAAGACCGGTTAGGAGGCGAGACGGATGGCGAACATCAAGGCGATCTACGAGAAGCCTGCCAAGAGCCTCGACCACCTCGGCGACGAGCTCGGCTTCTACCTGCGTGCCGTGTCGTGGTTCCCACGCACGCTCAGGCGCTACAAGAAGGAGATCCTCCGGATCCTCGCCGAGGTCACCCTCGGCTCCGGAGCGTTGGCCGTCATCGGCGGCACCGTCGGCGTCATCCTGGCGATGACCTTCTTCACCGGAGCCCAGGTCGGGCTCTCGGGTTACACCGCCCTCGACCAGCTCGGCACCAGTGCCTTCTCCGGGTTCGTGTCGGCCTACTTCAACACCCGTGAGATCGCGCCGCTGGTCGCCGGCATCGCTCTCGCGGCGACGGTCGGCTGCGGGTTCACCGCCCAGCTCGGTGCGATGCGGATCTCGGAGGAGGTCGATGCGCTCGAGGTGATGGCGATCCCGTCGCTGCCGTTCCTGGTGACCACCCGGATGATCGGCGGCCTGATCGCGATCGTGCCACTCTACGTGGTCGGTCTGCTCTCCTCCTACGTCGCCACCCGGTTCACGGTGATCCTCTTCTACGGCCAGAGCGCCGGCACCTACGACCACTACTTCAACACCTTCCTGCCGCCCGTCGACGTGCTGTGGTCCTTCGGCAAGGTGCTGATCTTCGCGATCGTGGTGATCCTGATCCACTGCTACCACGGCTACAACGCCTCAGGCGGCCCGGCCGGCGTCGGCGTCGCGGTCGGTAAGGCGGTGCGTACGAGCATCGTCGCCGTCTCCGTGCTCGACCTGATGCTCTCCATGGCGATCTGGGGCAGCACCACCACAGTGAGGTTGGCGGGATGACTCAGACACTCACCCGAGACGGCATCGAGCACCACGTGCCCGCTCCTCACAAGAGGAGCGCCGTGGCTCTCGCCTGGGCTCGGCAGAAGGGCAAGATCCTCGGGATCGTCTTCATCGCCCTGGTCCTCGCCGCTCTCGCTCTGACCTGGGCGCAGTTCACCAACAAGTTCGGCAACTTCGAGGAGATCACCCTCAAGGCCGACCGCATCGGTCTGCAGCTCCCCGAGCGCGCCGACGTCAAGGTCCGCGGCCTCATCGTCGGCGAGGTCCTCGAGATGAAGCCGACCGACGAGGGTGCCGAGCTGACCCTGGGGCTGTTCCCCGACGAGATCGGCAAGGTCCACCCCGACGTGACCGGTGCGATCCTCCCCAAGACCCTCTTCGGGCAGAAGTACGTCTCGCTGGTCCCGCCCAACACCGATTTCACCGAGCCGATCCGGCCGGGCGCCGTCATCGAGAAGACGAAGATGGCCACCGAGGTCCAGGCCGTCCTGCGTGACCTCTACCCGCTGCTGCGGACGATCCAGCCGGCCGACCTCAACATGACGCTCAACGCGATGGCCACCGCCCTCGAGGGGCGTGGTGAGAAGCTCGGCGAGTCGCTCGACACCCTCGACTCCTACCTGAAGCGGCTCAACCCCGAGATCCCCGCGCTGATCGAGGATCTCGAGCTCGCCACCCAGGTCTCCGGCACCTACCAGGCCGTGCTGCCCGAGCTGGGCCAGATCCTGCGCAACACCATCGTCACCGCGACCACGCTCGAGGACCGCGAGGCCCAGCTCAACAAGATGCTGACCGACGTGACCGCGTTCTCGAACACCGCCGACGGTTTCCTCGACGACAACGGTGACACCCTGATCCAGCTGGGTGAGGTCGGTCGGCCGGTCACCCAGGCGCTGGCGCGCTACGCGCCGATGTTCCCGTGCCTGATCGGAGGCATGGACATCCTGACCGATGAGTTCACCGAGGTGTTCCGCAACTACACGGTCCACATCACGCTGGAGACCCTCCCGCACCAGTCACGTCCCTGGTCGACCAAGGACAAGCCGCGCTACGGCGCGGACATCGGCCCCGAGTGCGGTCAGCTCCCGAACGCCCCGTGGAACCAGAAGAACCCCTTCACCCAGGTTCCCAACGTCGACGACGGAGTCGACGAGCCCACCGGAAAGGGCACCATGCGTGCAGCCACCGGGACCACCGAGTTCTCACCCCTCTCCTACGTCGGTACGTCGGCCGAGGCCGATGTCATCAACGAGCTGTTCGCTCCTGGTCTGGGCATGAGCTCGGACGAGGTCCCCGACCTCGGCGCGCTGATGCTCGGTCCGGCGGCGCGTGGAGCGGAGGTGAGCTACCAGTGAGCGCGGTCAAGCTCTTCGACGCCAAGACCTTCCAGGACTTCTGGAAGCTGATCGTCTTCATCATCGTCACGACGGTGGCCACCGCCCTGCTCGCGATCACGATCGGCAACGTCACCTTCGGCCAGACCGACGAATACAAGGCGGTCTTCACCGACGTCACCGGTGTGACCAAGGGCGACGACGTACGCATCTCCGGGGTCAAGGTCGGCTCGGTCAAGGACATCGAGATCTCCGACGACGCCCGCAGCGCCGTGGTCACCTTCACCGTCGACAGCGCGCAGCAGCTCGCGACCACGACCGAGGCGACGATCAAATACCGCAACCTGATCGGCCAGCGCTACCTCGCGCTGACCAACCAGCTGGTGGGCGACGCGTCGGCGATGCAGGAGGGTCAGACGATCCCGGTCGGACAGACCCACCCGGCGCTTGATCTGACCGTGCTCTTCAACGGGTTCAAGCCGCTCTTCCAGGCGCTGTCGCCCAACGACGTCAACACGCTCTCCTACGAGATCGTCCAGGTCTTCCAGGGCGAGGGCGGCACGCTGGAGAGCCTGCTCTCCCACACCGCCTCGCTGACCTCCACGCTGGCCGAGAAGGACCAGATCATCAACGCCCTGATCGACAACCTCACCGAGGTGCTCGAGCACGTGGGCGACCGCGAGAAGGAGCTCTCCAGCCTGATCGTGACCTTCCGTGACTTCGTCGGCGGTCTCAACAAGGACCGCGAGGTGATCCTGGGCTCCCTCGACCAGATCTCGGCGCTCTCCGTGGAGACCGCCGGACTGGTGCACGATGCGAAGGACCCGCTCCTGGAGGACCTGCGCGAGGCCCGGCGATTCTCCGACGAGGTCGCCAAGGACAAGCGGCAGCTCAACGACGCCCTCGAGCTCCAGCCGATCAAGCTGGACAAGATCGGCGCGACGGCCACCTACGGCGGTTGGTTCAACTTCTACCTCTGCGGACTGCGGGGAACGATCCGCGATCCTGAGGGCAAGGACCTCGACATCCCGATCTACCAGCCCGGTCAAGCGAGGTGCAACCTCGGATGATTCCCTTCCGCGAACGTAACCCAGTCAAGATCGGTGCCGTCTCGATCGCCGTCCTCGCCATGCTGATGGCGATGGCGTTCAAGGCCGACAGCCTGCCGCTGATCGGCGGCGGCACCACCTACTACGCCAACTTCTCCGAGGCCGGTGGCCTGAAGACCGGCGACGAGGTCCGGGTGGCCGGCGTCCGGGTCGGCAAGGTCGACTCGATCGAGCTCGACGGCAACAAGGTCAAGGTCGGCTTCAAGATCCGCGAGAAGGTCAACTTCGGGGAGAACTCCGGTGCCGGCGTACGTGTGAAGACGCTGCTCGGCGACATGTTCCTCGAGCTCCAGCCGGCCGGTGAGGGTCAGATGAAGGCAGGCGCCACCATCCCGGTGGATCGCACCGAGTCGCCCTATGACGTCGTCCAGGCGTTCGAGGGTCTGGCCGACACCTCCGCGAACATCGACAAGGACCAGCTGGCCGCCGCCCTCACCACGCTCGCCGACCTGACCCGGTCGACGCCGGAGGAGTTCCAGGCCGCCCTCACCGGCGTCTCGGACCTCTCCCGCAACCTGGCTGCCAAGGACGAGCGCATCGAGTCGCTGCTCACCCAGCTCGATCGGGTGACCAAGGTGCTCGACGAGCGCGACGAAGACCTGATCACGCTGATGAACGACGCCAACCAGCTCTTCATGGCCCTGGTGGAGCGACGCGAGGCGGTCCACAACCTGCTGCTGTCCACCCAGCAGCTCTCCAAGGAGCTCTCCCAGCTGGTCGACGACAGCCGCGCAGACCTCAAGCCGGCGCTCGAGAGCCTTGACGTGATCCTCGACGTGTTCACGAAGAACGAGGAGAACCTCGAGAAGTCGTTGCGCCTGATGGCGCCGTTCTACCGGGTCTTCAACAACACCCTGGGCAACGGGCCGTGGTGGGACACCTACGTCCAGAACATGCCTCCCGTCCCGGCAGTCACGGGGAGGACCCCATGAGCGAGCGTCAGCGAGTGACCATGAGAATCAACACGACGCCGCGTCCGTATTCTGGCGCTTGCGCTACGGCGGTGGCGGCGTGAACAAGTACATCGTCCCGATCATCATCGGTGCCCTCGTTCTCGGTGTCGGCGCCTGGGCGCTGGTCCGCGACACCGGCGAGAAGACGCTGGTGGCGCACTTCCCGCGCACCGTCTCCCTCTACGAGGGCAGCGACCTGCGCGTGCTCGGCGTCGCCGTCGGCAAGGTGACCGCGGTCGAGCCGAACGGCACCGACGTCAAGGTCACCATGGAGTACTCGGAGGACGTCGACCTGCCCGCCGACGGGAAGGCCGTGATCATCTCGCCCTCCATCGTCGGCGACCGCTACGTCCAGGTCACGCCTGCCTACGACGGCGGCGAGAAGATGGAGGACGGCGCGGTGCTGAGCACCGACAAGACCTCGGTCCCGGTCGAGCTCGACCAGATCTACTCCAGCGTCGACGACCTCGTCGTCGCGCTCGGTCCGGACGGCGCCAACAAGAACGGCGCCCTCACCGACCTGCTGCAGCAGACCGCGAAGAACCTCGGCGGCCAGGGCGAGAAGATCAACTCGACGGTCGGCGACCTCGGCAAGCTGACCAAGACGCTCGACAACCGCGACGAGCAGTTCTTCGACTCGGCCGAGCAGCTCGAGGGCTTCATCGGCACGCTCGCGGAGAACGACCAGACCGTACGCGACTTCGCCCAGGCCCTCGCGGAGGTGTCCTCGATGCTCGAGGGCGAGCGCGAGGAGCTGGCCGCGTCGTTGAAGAACCTGTCGGTGGCGCTGACCAAGGTGACCCAGTTCGTCCGGGAGAACAAGGCGATCCTGCGCGAGGACATCCAGGGCCTCAACCGGATCAGCAAGGTGCTCGTGAAGCAGCGCAAGGCGCTCGACGAGAGCCTGCGGACCGCGCCGCTGGCCCTCACCAACCTGGGCCATGCGTACAACCCGGAGACCGGCACCCTGGACACCAACGCCAACATCTCGATGGTGATCGACGAGATCACCCAGAACCCTGCCGCGTTCCTGTGCAGCCTCGTCGACCAGGCGACCAACGGCAGCAGTGCCGAGATCTGCACCCAGATCCGGCAGATGCCGGGCCTCAACCGTTCGGCCGCGATCGGTCCTGGCACCGGTTCGTCCTACGGGGTGCCCTATGACATGTCGCTCGGCGGCCTGGTGGAGGTGAAGGAGTAATGCTGAAGCGGAGCCCGAAGCGAACCGCGCCGGCGGCCATGAAGCGCGCTGTCCAGGCGTTCGTCGGTGTGATCGCCGGTGCCCTGATGCTGACCGGCTGTGGCAGCTTCTCCGTCTACGACCTCCCGCTCCCGGGCGGCGTGGACGCCGGGGACGACGCGATCTCGGTCACCGCGCAGTTCCAGGACACCCTCGACCTGGTGCCGCAGTCGACCGTCAAGCTCGAAGACATCGACGTCGGCAAGATCGACAAGATCTGGCTCGACGACGGCGTCGCCACGGTCGAGATGCAGCTGAAGAAGGATGTGGACCTGCCCGCCAACGTGCGGGCCTCGATCCAGCAGACGTCGCTGCTCGGCGAGAAGTTCGTCTCCCTGGAGCGACCGGCGGAGCCGGAGGCGGCGAAGCTGGCCGACGGCTCGACCATCCCGTTGTCCCGGACCGGCCGCAACCCCGAGATCGAAGAGGTCTTCAGCGCACTGAGCCTGCTGCTCAACGGCGGTGGTGTCGCCCAGCTCAAGACGATCTCCACCGAGCTCAACAAGGCCCTCGCCGGCCGCGAGGACTCGGCTCGCTCGGTTCTCCACCAGGTGGAGAAGCTGGCGCGCGACCTCGACAACAACAAGGAGAAGATCGTCGCGGCCATCGAGGCGCTCGACGCGCTGGCGAAGGCCACCAACGCTCAGATGGGTTCCATCGACGCCGCGCTCGACGAGCTGCCCTCGGCGCTCTCGAGCATCGACAAGCAGCGTGCCGACCTGGTCAAGATGCTTCAGGCCCTCGAGCGGCTCGGGGAGACCGGCGTACGCGTGATCAGGGCGTCCAAGGACAACACCATCGGCATCATCAAGGACCTCGAGCCGGTCCTGTCGAACCTGGCCGACTCCGGGGACGACTTCGTCCGGGCGATGAACACGATCCTCACCTATCCGTTCGTCGACGCGGCCGTCGGTGGCTCGCCCCAGACCGCCCGCAACCTGCACCAGGGTGACTTCGTCAACCTCGACGTCACGCTCGACCTCAATCTCGACACCTTGCTCGACAACGCGCCCGATGTCCCCGCGACCGTGTGCTGGGCCAAGGACGAGGTCATCCGACACCTCCAGGGTCGAGAGGGTCAGCAGCTGCTCGACGCGCTGAACGGGGCGTTGGACAAGGTCTGTGACGGCGCCTTCGCGAAGTCGTTGTCGGCGTGCCAAGAGGTGCTGACCGGTGCCCTCTCGGGCCAGGGCACCACCAGCGAGGTACGCCGGGCCTGCAACGCACTGCCGTCCGGACTGGTCAGCACGCTGACCGACCTCCTCGGGCTCGACCTCGACCTGACCCCGAGCACCAGCGGCGGTACGTCAGGTGATGACGGTTCGGGCTGCGTACTGCTCCTCTTCTGTCGAGCCGGGGCGACACCGGGCACGCACGCGGTGTCCTACGACGAGCTGAGCAAGGAGCTCGACCCGGGCCTGACCTCGCTGATGATCCCGGCGCTGAGCACCCCGAGCAACACCCACATGGAGGGCGTCTCATGATCACCCGCCGTACGAAGATGCAGCTCATGGTCTTCCTGCTGATCACGCTGGTCGGGGTCAGTTTCGTGGGTGCGCGCTACGCCCGCCTGGGGTCTTTGTTCGTCAAGGACCACTACGTCGTGGTGGCTCACTTCGAGCAGTCCGGAGGCATCTACGAGGACGCCGAGATCGACTACCGCGGCGTCAAGATCGGCCAGGTCGGTGAGCTGGTGCTCAACCGTAGCGGTGTCGACGTCACGCTGAAGATCGACAATTCCTGGAAGGACAAGATCCCGGCGGACAGCCTCGCCGTGGTCGGCAACCGCTCCGCCGTCGGTGAGCAGTACGTCGAGCTGCAGCCGCAGTCGAAGGGCGCGCCCTACCTCGAGGACGGTTCGGAGATCGCCCGTGCCGCCACGACGACCCCGCTGCCGACCGAGAAGCTGCTCGAGGACATCACCGTCACGGTGAACTCGGTGGATCAGAAGGCGCTCACCACGACCGTCGACGAGCTGGGCAAGGGTTTCGCCGGCACCGGTCGGGACCTGCAGACCATCATCGACACCGGCACCGCGTTCGTGGAGACGGCCGATGAGAACTTCGGGCTGACCACGCAGCTGATCCGGGACAGCAACACCGTCCTCCAGGGCCAGCTCGACAGCGCCTCGGCGATCAAGTCGTTCGCGACCGATCTGGAGCTGTTCACCGGCACGCTGGCTGGTTCCAACAAGGACCTGGTCAAGCTGATCGAGAGCGGCTCGGCAGGTGCCACGGAGCTGCGCCTGTTCCTGGAGCAGAACCAGGTGGAGATCGGCGAGCTTCTCAATCAGGTCCTGGTGACGGGCAAGGTCGTCCGGAAGAACCTACCGGGCCTCAAGCACGTGCTCTCGATCTTCCCGATCGTCGTGGAGGGCAGCTTCGCCGTCGTCGACGTCGGCCATCCGGGCCTTGCTCAGGCACACTTCGGGATGGCCATCACCACCCAGCCGCCGTGCAAGCAGGGCTACGAGAGCACCAAGAAGCGCAGCCCGCTGGACCTGCAGAGTCGTCCGTTCAACACCGAGGTCAACTGCACCGAGGACCCCTCCCACTCCAACGCCCGCGGCTCCAGCCAGGTGCCGCGCGCCGCGGTCGGTGCCCCCAGCTCGGTGGCGACCTTCGACCCCGAGACGGGCGAGCTGACCTGGGACGAGGCGGAGGACACCTCGGTGTCGACCGCGGCGCCGTCCTCCTACGGCGACGACGCCTGGAAGTGGCTCTACCTCCAGCCGATGGAGACCGAGTAGCCGGACAAGTCCGACCAGCACGCAGCCGACCGGGTCGGGGCCCCGGGAGTGCTGCCGCATCGACCGACTCGCCCGCGGCGTACGGTGATGTTGCTTGGAAATGGCTCCTGGAGCCACTGACCACAGAGAGTGATCCGTTTGAGCACCACGACCGACCCCGGCCCCGACGCGGAGACCGGCTCAGAGACCGACCAGGCGACGCCGACCCAAGGCACGCTGCTCCGCTGGGGGATCCTGGCCCTGCTGGTCGCCGTCATCATCGCCGGCGTCGGCTACGTCGGCTGGCAGCTGACCCGTGGCGCCGACGAGTCCGTGGTGAGCCAGCGCGAGCAGGTGATGGCCGCGGCCGACAAGTTCGTCGGACGGGTCAACACCTACGGTCCCGAGGACATCGGCAGCGACAAGAAGACGATGCCGGACTACCGCAAGGACGTCGGCGCGCTGCTGACCCCGAAGTTCGAGAAGAGCTTCCTCGGCAACGTCGCCTTCGCCGAGGCCACCGTCGTCCAGCAGGGCGTCGGCCGCACCAGCGACGTGCACAGCACGGCGGTCGCCGGTCTCGACGAGGACAGCGCGACCGTGCTGGTCGTCGCCGAGCTCGCGATCAGCTACCCGAAGTCCGAGGGTTCCGAGGAGCGCGTCGAGGCGGCGCGTCAGCTCGCGCGGACGGAGGTGGAGCTCGTGAAGCAGAACGGGAAGTGGCTGGTCGACGACTGGTACCCGGCCGAGGAGGCTCCTACTTCGGAAAGCAGCGAAGGGGTGACACCATGAGTTCCACGATGACTTCTCCGACCTGGTACGACCTGCTCGACGTCGAGCCCGACGCCGCCACCGCCGACATCCGGGCGGCGTGGAAGTCCGCGATCGCCGACCTGGACCCGACCGACCGCCGCTTCCGCACCCTCAACGAGGCCGCTGCCGTCCTGCTGGACGCCGACAAGCGGGCTGCGTACGACGCGGAGCTCGCCGCGCTCGAGGAGGCCGCTGCCGCGGACGAGGACGCCGACGACGCCGAGGACGACGAGCGCGAGGTCGTCGCGGAGACCGCCCTTGTCGAGGACGAAGCGGCTGAGGACGCACCCGACGCCGACGAGGAGGAGCCCACCGCCGAGGCGGAGGAGCCGCGCCGCCGCACGCTCCCTGCGCTCCCCACGTGGGGCCTGGCCGCCGCCGGCGCGCTCGCCCTGGCCGCGGTCGTCGCCGCGGGGGTGGTCTTCTTCGGCCAGGACAAGGTCGAGACCGTCTCCAACAACAACGTCACGACCAGCACGGTCGAGGGTGCGGTGGGCAAGCAGATCACCCGCAACCACAAGCTGCTCGTCGAGGAGCAGGGCGCCGAGGCCCTCGAGGCGGCCAAGAAGGCCGTGGTCCCGCTGCTGTCCTACGACTACAGCAAGATGGACGAGTCGAAGAGCAAGGCTCACGACGTGATGACGAAGGACTACCGCGAGGACTACGACCGCCTCTTCGCGGTGCTCGTCGACAACGTCCCCGAGACCAAGACCGTGGTGAAGACCCTTGCCCCGGTCGACGCCGGCGTCATCCGGGTCTCCGAGGACACCGTGCAGATCCTGGTGCTCGTCGATCGCCAGGTCACCAACGCCCAGCGCAGCACCCCGATCGGCTATCAGGAGTACGCGATGCTCACGATGGCCAAGGTCGGCGACGAGTGGCTGGTGGACAAGGTGGAGACCCGGCCCAGCCAGGACTAACGGCCGTCCCCGGGCCTTTGCGCTACCTGTCAAGTGACTGGAATAACTTTTCCGGGGGGCGGACCGATTAGCGCGGATGCTTGACCCGGGGTGCCGAAGGGGCGCATGATCATCCGCGATGCTCGACAAGGCAACGATCAACAAGGCTGACGCTCGGGTGCCACAGGTGTGAACGAAGAGACGCCGGACTTTGAAGAGGGCCCGGTGTTGTGAAGTGCGCTTTTGTGCCGTACTATGGCGCTTTGCGCATGCCTTCATATGCCCCTCAGCCTGCCCGGTGGCTGTTCGGTGGTCGGCAGCGCGAATCCACCTGCGAACCTTGTCGAAGGATTCCTCTTGGCCGCGCGCACCTCGTCGGGTGACTCCACCCCTCGCCGCATCTCTTTCGCTAAGATCTCAGAGCCTCTCGAGCTTCCTCAGCTCCTCGCCCTCCAGACCGACAGCTTCGACTGGCTGATCGGTAACGAGCGCTGGCAGGAGCAGGTTGCCGCCCGCGAAGCAGCGGGTGAGGACGTGTCTCACAAGTCCGGTCTTCAGGAGATCTTCGAGGAGATCTCTCCGATCGAGGACTTCTCGGAGACGATGTCCCTCTCGTTCGAGAGTCCTGTCTTCTACGACCCCAAGTACACCGTCGAGGAGTGCAAGGAGAAGGACTTCACCTACTCCGCACCGCTCTACGTCTCGGCGGAGTTCACCAACAACGACACTGGTGAGATCAAGGGCCAGACGGTCTTCATGGGTGACTTCCCGCTCATGACCGACCAGGGCACCTTCGTGATCAACGGCACCGAGCGTGTCGTCGTCTCGCAGCTCGTCCGGTCCCCGGGCGTCTACTTCGAGCGCACCGCCGACAAGACGTCCGACAAGGACATCTACACCGCCAAGCTGATCCCGAGCCGCGGCGCCTGGCTCGAGTTCGAGATCGACAAGCGCGACCTGGTCGGCGTCCGCCTCGACCGCAAGCGCAAGCAGAACGTCACGGTGCTGCTCAAGGCCCTCGGCTGGACCAACGAGCAGATCCGCGAGGAGTTCGGCGAGTACGAGTCGATGATGCTGACCCTGGAGAAGGACAGCACCACCGCCCAGGACGACGCGCTGCTCGACATCTACCGCAAGCTGCGCCCGGGCGAGCCGCCGACGCGTGAGGCCGCGCAGACGCTGCTGAACAACTACTACTTCAACCCGAAGCGCTACGACACCGCCAAGGTCGGTCGCTACAAGGTCAACAAGAAGCTCGGTCTGACCGAGGCCTTCGACCAGCAGACCCTGACCGTCGACGACATCGTCGCGACGATCAAGTACGTCGTGGCGCTGCACGACGGGCGTACGCAGCTCGAGACCCCGCAGGGCACGATCGACATCGCCGCCGACGACATCGACCACTTCGGCAACCGCCGGATGCGGACGGTCGGCGAGCTGATCCAGAACCAGCTGCGTACGGGTCTGGCCCGTATGGAGCGCGTCGTGCGCGAGCGGATGACGACCCAGGACGTCGAGGCGATCACCCCGCAGTCCCTGATCAACATCCGTCCCGTGGTCGCTGCGCTGAAGGAGTTCTTCGGCACCTCGCAGCTGTCGCAGTTCATGGACCAGAACAACCCGCTCGCGGGCCTGACCCACAAGCGTCGTCTGTCGGCCCTCGGCCCGGGTGGTCTCTCTCGTGACCGCGCCGGCATGGAGGTCCGCGACGTCCACCCGTCGCACTACGGCCGGATGTGCCCGATCGAGACCCCTGAAGGTCCCAACATCGGTCTGATCGGCTCGCTGGCCTCCTTCGGCCGGATCAACCCGTTCGGTTTCGTCGAGACGCCCTACCGCAAGGTCGTCAACGGCGTCGTCACCGACCAGATCGACTACCTGACCGCCGACGACGAGGACAAGTACGTCATCGCGCAGGCCAACGCGGCCGTCGACGAGAACATGCGGTTCGCCACCGAGCGCGTCCTGGTCCGCCAGCGCGACGGTGAGGTCTCCGAGCTCCTGGCCGACGAGGTCGACTACATCGACGTCTCGCCGCGCCAGATGGTGTCGGTCGCGACCGCGCTGATCCCGTTCCTCGAGCACGACGACGCCAACCGTGCGCTCATGGGCGCCAACATGCAGCGTCAGGCCGTTCCGCTGGTCCGCAGCGACTCGCCGCTGGTCGGCACCGGCATCGAGTACCGTGCCGCGGTCGACGCCGGTGACGTGCTCGTCGCGAAGAAGGCCGGTGTCGTCAAGGAGGTCTCCGCCGACGTCATCGAGACCCTCAACGACGACGGCACCTACACCACCTACAAGCTGGCCAAGTTCGAGCGCTCCAACCAGGGCAACTGCGTCAACCAGCAGCCGCTGGTCGACGAGGGCGCCCGGGTCGAGGTCGGCTCTCCGCTGGCCGACGGTCCGGCGACCCAGGGTGCCGAGATGGCGCTGGGTGCCAACCTTCTGGTCGCCTTCCAGTCGTGGCAGGGCCACAACTACGAGGACGCGATCATCCTGTCCCAGCGTCTGGTGCAGCAGGACTACCTCACCTCGATCCACATCGAGGAGCACGAGGTCGACGCCCGCGACACCAAGCTGGGCCCGGAGGAGATCACCCGGGACATCCCGAACGTCTCCGAGGAGATGCTGGCCGACCTCGACGAGCGCGGCATCATCCGCATCGGCGCCGAGGTCACCACCGGTGACATCCTGGTCGGCAAGGTCACCCCGAAGGGCGAGACCGAGCTGACCCCGGAGGAGCGCCTGCTCCGCGCGATCTTCGGTGAGAAGGCGCGCGAGGTCCGCGACACCTCGATGAAGGTTCCGCACGGCGAGGAGGGCACCGTCATCGGTGTCCGCGTCTTCGACCGTGAGGAGGGCGACGAGCTGCCCCCGGGCGTGAACCAGCTGGTCCGTGTCTACGTGGCGCAGAAGCGCAAGATCTCCGTGGGTGACAAGCTCGCCGGCCGTCACGGCAACAAGGGCGTCATCGCGAAGATCCTGCCGGTCGAGGACATGCCGTTCATGGAGGACGGCACCCCGGTCGACGTTCTGCTCAACCCGCTCGGTGTTCCGCGTCGTATGAACATCGGACAGGTCTTGGAGCTCCACCTCGGCTGGCTCGCCAAGCAGGGTTGGGACCTCAACCTCTCCGACGACCCCGACGACAGCGCCTGGAAGCAGCGCCTGATCAAGATCCACGCCGACAAGGCCGAGCCGGGCACCAAGGTGGCCACGCCGGTCTTCGACGGTGCGCGTGAGGACGAGATCACCGGTCTGCTCGCCTCGACCCTCCCGAACCGGGACGGTCAGCGTGTGGTCGGCACCGACGGCAAGGCCCGTCTCTTCGACGGTCGCTCCGGCGAGCCGTTCCCGGAGCCGGTGGCCGTGGGCTACATGTACATCCTGAAGCTGCACCACCTGGTCGACGACAAGATCCACGCGCGTTCGACCGGTCCGTACTCGATGATCACCCAGCAGCCGCTCGGCGGTAAGGCCCAGTTCGGTGGCCAGCGCTTCGGTGAGATGGAGGTCTGGGCGATGGAGGCGTACGGCGCCGCTTACGCCCTGCAGGAGCTCCTGACCATCAAGTCGGACGACGTGCCGGGCCGCGTGAAGGTGTACGAGGCGATCGTCAAGGGCGAGAACATCCCCGACTCGGGCATCCCGGAGTCGTTCAAGGTTCTCGTCAAGGAGATGCAGTCGCTGTGCCTGAACGTCGAGGTCCTGAGCCAGGACGGTTCGGCGATCGAGCTCCGTGACGCGGAGGAGGACGTCTTCCGCGCCGCCGAGGAGCTCGGCATCGACCTGTCCCGCCGCGAGCCCTCCTCCGTAGAGGAAGTCTGACGAGCGGGAGGTGCGCCTCCGGGCGCACCTCCCACCCTCAGTCCCCTTTAACTTTCCAAGAACTAACGAAGGAACTGGAAGCCACCGTGCTCGACGTCAACTTCTTCGATCAGCTCAAGATCGGCCTGGCCACCGCGGACGAGATCCGCGCGTGGAGCCACGGCGAGGTCAAGAAGCCTGAGACCATCAACTACCGCACGCTCAAGCCCGAGCGTGACGGCCTCTTCTGCGAGAAGATCTTCGGTCCCACCCGGGACTGGGAGTGCTACTGCGGCAAGTACAAGCGCGTGCGCTTCAAGGGCATCATCTGTGAGCGCTGTGGCGTCGAGGTCACCCGCTCCAAGGTACGCCGCGAGCGCATGGGCCACATCGAGCTCGCCGCTCCGGTGACCCACATCTGGTACTTCAAGGGCGTTCCGTCGCGGCTGGGCTACCTGCTCGACCTCGCCCCGAAGGACCTGGAGAAGGTCATCTACTTCGCTGCGTACATGATCACCTCGGTCGACGAGGACGCGCGTCACCGCGACCTGTCCTCGCTCGAGGCCAAGGTCGACCAGCAGCGCAAGATGCTGACCGGCCGGCTCGACGTCGCGATCAACGACCGCGCCAAGAAGCTCGAGACCGACCTGGCCGCGCTCGAGGCCGAGGGCGCCAAGTCCGACGCCAAGCGCAAGGTCAAGGACGGCGCCGAGCGCGAGATGAAGCAGCTGCGCGACCGCACCGAGCGTGAGGTCAACCGTCTCGACGAGGTCTGGGACACCTTCAAGAACCTGAAGGTCCAGGACCTCATGGGCGACGAGCTGCTCTACCGCGAGATGAAGACCTGGTTCGGCAAGTACTTCGAGGGCCACATGGGCGCCACGGCGATCCAGAAGCGCCTCGAGAACTTCGACATCGACGCCGAGGTCGAGAACCTGCGCGAGACCATCGCCACCGGCAAGGGTCAGCGCAAGGTCCGCGCGCTCAAGCGCCTCAAGGTCGTCGACGCCTTCCGCAAGACCGGCAACCAGCCGACCGGCATGGTGCTCGACGCCGTCCCGGTCATCCCGCCGGACCTGCGCCCGATGGTGCAGCTCGACGGTGGCCGGTTCGCGACCTCCGACCTCAACGACCTCTACCGTCGTGTGATCAACCGCAACAACCGCCTCAAGCGTCTCCTCGACCTCGGTGCTCCCGAGATCATCGTGAACAACGAGAAGCGGATGCTGCAGGAGGCCGTCGACTCGCTGTTCGACAACGGCCGCCGTGGCCGTCCGGTCACCGGGCCGGGCAACCGTCCGCTGAAGTCGCTCTCCGACATGCTCAAGGGCAAGCAGGGTCGCTTCCGCCAGAACCTGCTCGGTAAGCGCGTCGACTACTCGGGTCGTTCGGTCATCGTGTCGGGTCCGCAGCTCAAGCTGCACCAGTGCGGTCTGCCCAAGCAGATGGCGCTGGAGCTGTTCAAGCCGTTCGTGATGAAGCGTCTGGTGGACCTGAGCCACGCTCAGAACATCAAGTCCGCCAAGCGGATGGTCGAGCGCGCCCGCCCGGTCGTGTGGGACGTCCTCGAAGAGGTCATCACCGAGCACCCGGTTCTGCTGAACCGTGCGCCCACCCTGCACCGACTCGGCATCCAGGCCTTCGAGCCGCAGCTGATCGAGGGTAAGGCCATCCAGCTGCACCCGCTCGTCTGCACCGCGTTCAACGCGGACTTCGACGGTGACCAGATGGCTGTCCACCTGCCGCTGTCGGCGGAGGCCCAGGCCGAGGCTCGCATCCTGATGCTCTCGACCAACAACATCCTCAAGCCGTCCGACGGTCGTCCGGTCACCATGCCGACCCAGGACATGATCATCGGTCTCTACTTCCTCACCTCCGACCGCGAGGGTGAGGTCGGTGAGGGTCGTGCCTTCTCGTCCCCGGCCGAGGCCATCATGGCCTTCGACCACCTCGAGATCACGCTGCAGTCGAAGATCAAGATCCGCCTCGACGACATCGTCCCGCCGATCGGCTACGACGTGCCGGAGGGCTGGACCGCGGGCGACCCGCTCGTCCTCGAGACCACGCTGGGCCGGGTGATCTTCAACGACACCCTCCCCGCCGACTACCCCTTCGTGAACTACGAGGTCGGTAAGAAGCAGCTCGGCGCGATCATCAACGACCTGGCCGAGCGCTACACCAAGGTCGAGGTCGCGGCGTCGCTGGACGCGCTCAAGGACAACGGCTTCCACTGGGCCACCCGTTCGGGTGTCACGGTCTCCATCGACGACGTCACCACGCCGCCGAACAAGGCCGAGATCCTCGAGGGCTTCGAGAAGCAGGCTGCCAAGGTGCAGAAGCAGTTCGAGCGTGGTCTGGTCACCGACGAGGAGCGCCGTCAGGAGCTCGTCGAGATCTGGACCGAGGCCGCCAAGGTCGTCGGTGCTGCGATGGAGGAGGCGTTCGACCGCAAGAACCCGATCTTCATGCAGGTCACCTCCGGCGCCTCGGGTAACTTCAACCAGATCCGTCAGGTCGGCGCCATGCGAGGCCTGGTGGCCAACCCGAAGGGCGAGATCATCCCGCGGCCGATCAAGTCGAACTTCCGCGAGGGTCTCTCCGTCCTGGAGTACTTCATCTCCACCCACGGTGCTCGTAAGGGTCTGGCCGACACCGCGCTGCGTACCGCCGACTCGGGTTACCTGACCCGTCGTCTGGTGGACGTCTCGCAGGACGTCATCATCCGCGAGGACGACTGCGGCACCGAGCGTGGTCTGCCGAAGGTCATCGGTGTCGAGCAGGGCGGCGTCGTCGTCAAGGACGACAACGCCGAGACCGCTGCGTACGCTCGCACGGCTGCCGTCGACATCGAGCACCCGGAGACCGGCGAGGTTCTCGCGGTCGCCGGTGAGGACCTGGGCGACGTCAAGATCGAGGAGCTGGTTCGCGCCGGCATCACCGAGGTCAAGGTCCGTTCGGTCCTCACCTGTGAGGCCCGTACGGGTACGTGTGCCAAGTGCTACGGCCGTTCGCTGGCCACCGGCAAGCTCGTCGACATCGGTGAGGCGGTCGGCATCATCGCCGCCCAGTCCATCGGTGAGCCGGGCACCCAGCTGACCATGCGTACGTTCCACACCGGTGGTGTGGCCTCGGCCGACGACATCACGCAGGGTCTGCCGCGTGTCGTCGAGCTCTTCGAGGCGCGTACGCCGAAGGGTGTCACGCCGATCTCCGAGGTCGCCGGTCGCGTCGAGATCGAGGAGACCGACAAGGCCCGCAAGGTCCTGGTCACCCCGGACGACGGTTCGGACGTCAAGGAGTACGTCGTCTCCCGTCGCTCGCGGCTGCGGGTCGCCGACGGCGACCACATCGAGGTCGGCCAGGCGCTGACCATCGGTACGCCGGACCCCAAGGAGGTCCTCCGTATCCTCGGTGTCCGCAAGACGCAGCAGCACCTCGTCGACGAGGTCCAGGCCGTGTACCGGTCGCAGGGTGTGTCCATCCACGACAAGCACATCGAGATCATCGTGCGGCAGATGCTGCGCCGGATCACCGTGCTCGAGTCGGGTGACACCAACCTGCTGCCGTCCGACCTGGCCGACCGCATCGACTTCGAGTCGGAGAACCGGCGCGTGGTCTCCGAGGGCGGCAAGCCGGCCTCGGGTCGTCCGGAGCTGATGGGCATCACCAAGGCCTCGCTGGCCACCGAGTCCTGGCTGTCGGCGGCCTCCTTCCAGGAGACCACCCGCGTCCTCACCGACGCTGCCATCAACGGCCGCTCCGACTCGCTGCGCGGTCTGAAGGAGAACGTCATCATCGGTAAGCTCATCCCGGCCGGCACCGGCCTGGAGCGTTACCGCAACATCAAGGTCGAGCCGACCGACGAGGCTCGCGCCGCGGCGTACTCCGTGACCGGTTACGACAACTACGACTACGAGTTCGGCAACACCGGCGGCCAGGCCGTCGCGCTGGACGACTTCGACTTCGGCTCCTACCAGAGCTAGTCGAGAGTGGTCTCGAAGGCCCCGTCTCCTCAGGGAGGCGGGGCCTTCGCCCATGTTTCACGGGATCAGGAGCCAGCGGCCCTCCGAGCCCGGTGCCGCCGTCGCCTCCTGGTAGGCCTCGGCCGCCTTGCTGAGCGGACGGGTCGCGGCGATCCGGGTCGGTACGGTGCCGTCAGCGGCCAGCCGCAGCAGCTCGGCAAGAGTCGCCCCGTCGGCATGGCTCATCACGGTCGAGACCTCGATGCCGCGCTCCGGCTCCGGTGCCCGGCCGGGCTTGACGCTGATGTAGCGGCCGCCGTCGCGTACGCCTGACAGGGCGGGATCGTTGAGCGCCGCCAGGTCGAGGACGGCGTCGTGCGCGCGCGGCTCGATCTCGGTGACGGTCTGGTCGGCGCCGGTGGCGAGATGCTCGGTGCCGGGACGTACGAGAGCGTCGACCGTCCAGCCGTCCGCCTTCGCGAGCGCCAGCGCCCACAGGCCGACACCGCCGGCGGCTCCGGTGATGAGCAGGCTGCCGCGCTCGGGACCGAGGAGGTCGAGCGCCTGGCGGGCGGTGAGCGCGTTGAGCGGCGCCGCGGCGGCGGCCTCGAGCGACAGCCCGTCGGGGAGGGGCGCGGCGTCGGCGGCGGGAAGCACGACCTCGGTCGCGTGGGCGCGGGCGCCGGCGGCAGGGTTGCCGTGGAAGCCGGCGACCCGGTCACCGACCGTGAAGCCGGAGACCGCCTCGCCGATCTCGGTGACGACGCCGCTGAAGTCGAAGCCGAGACCGATCACGTCGGGAAGCCCGATGGGTGCATGGTCGGCGGCGACGAAGGCGTCGAAGAGGGTGAAGCCGGCGGCTGCCACCTCGACCCGGATCTCGTCGGAGCCGAGCGGCTGCGCCGGGAGCTCCTCGAGGTGCGGGGTCGGGTCGCCGGCGCGGGAGATGAGTGCGTACATGGTGTTGGTCCTTCGACGTGGTCGACTGGTTGCAAGCACTACTTTCGGTGCCCTACTCTCTGTTGGGAAGAAGGCACTTTGAAGTGGCGTACGCACCTGGAGGTCTGCCATGGGGACGACGACGGCCGAGCGGCCCAGCGGATTCGACGCGTTCACGGCGCTGTGTCCGAGCAGGCGGCTGCTGGACACGATCGGCGACAAGTGGGTGAGCCTGGCGATCGTGGCGCTCGGGGTGCGCGGGCCGCTGAGGTACTCGGAGCTGGCTTCGCAGATCGAGGGGGTCAGCCAGAAGATGCTGACCCAGTCGCTGCGGAAGATGGAGCGTGACGGCCTGTTGACGCGCACGGTGACGCCGTCGGTGCCGGTGCGGACGGACTACGCGCTGACCCCGCTCGGGCAGACGCTGCTGCCCGTCCTCGCCCACCTCAAGCAATGGGCCGAGGACCACATGGCCGAGGTGGACGAGGCCCGGGCGGCGTACGACCGCAAGCTCTGAGATTTTCTCGAGATCGGACGCAACGAACCCTGTGGTCCGCGCGTCTCAGGGGTAGGACGATGAGTCAACTGGCTGGGTTTATCTGGCTGGCATCTGCTACTCGAGGAGCAACGATGCGGCACCTACGGCTGATGGTGGTCGGCGTCTGGATCCTCGGCGTGCTCGCGGTGGGAGGTTGCGGGTCGACGAAGGACGGGGCGGTCGACGCGTCACCATCTGTCTCCGGGACCGCGGATTCGACCTCGGAGAGCAGTGCACCATCGTCCCCGACTCAGTCCTCACCGGCGGCCACGGGGGGTTCGCCGGTGAGGACTGAGTCTCAATCTTCTTCCTCCGGGTCCGCGGCGGCGGATCCGGCGACGCCGAAGTGCGCCAACGCCGACCTGAAGGCGGGCTACCGAGCCACCGAAGCCGGTGCGGGATCGCGGTTCGGCGAGATCACGTTGACCAACGTCTCCGGTCACGCATGCTCGCTGGGCGGCTTCGGCGGCCTCTCGTACGTCGGGAGAGGCGACGGCACCCAGATCGGGGCGCCGGCGAAGCGCGAGGGGTCGTGGCGCACGGTGATCTTGAAGCCGGGGCAGGTGGCGGTGAGTGTGGTCGCGGAGTCGACGGCCGAGAACTACCCGGCCTCGGACTGCAAGCCAGCCAAGGTGGACGGGTTCCGGGTCTACGTGCCGGACTCCTACGACTCCCAGTTCGTGCCGCACGAGACGACGGGCTGCCAGAACAAGCGGGTGCAGCTGCTCTCGCACCGTGCGTTCGGGTAGCGCGCCTCAGTCTCCGGTGGTGTCGATCGGCTCGAACCGGAGCGACGCCGGGAGGTCGAGACCGAGCCGAGCCGCGAGGTCGAGCGTCAGCGCGGTCGCCTGATCGGCGAGACGATCGACGAGGACCTGCTGCGGTTCGTCGTCGTGGTCCAGCCACCACTGGATCGCACCGTCGACGAGGCCGAGGATCGCGGCCACCGGTCCGGCGGGGACCTCGGCCTCGATCTGGGCCGCCCTGAGGTGGAGCTCGATCGTGTCGACGATGTCGGTCACGAACCGGGCCCGGCCGGTGGGGGAGCCGCCCTCGGCCGAACGCTGGTCGTGCGTGGCGATGAAGCGGTAGAGATGCGGGTGCTCGGCCGCCCAGCTGACGCTGGCGGCCAACGTCCCGTGCACGATCTCGGCGACGGAGCCGCCGTGGCGCAGCGGGTCCTGGACGGCTGCGGCGAGCTCGGCCGCTCCTTGCCGAGCAACCTCGACATCGAGCTGGGTCTTGTTCTTGAACAGGCGGTAGAGATTCGGGCGGGCGATCCCGGCGAGGTCAGCGATCCGGCCGAGGCCGACGTCGTGTCCGAAGACCTCGACAGCCTCGATGGCGGCACGCACGATATGTGATCGCCGGGCCGCGTCGTTCGGCACCCGCTTGGCTCGCGAAACCGCTGAATCGACTAGCCGCCCCACTTCCACGACGACCACCATAATGGGTCCCGCCGCGTGCTCAGTGCGCGGCGGCGCCTACGGCACTACGGTGCCGGGAGGGCCGGCCGTCGATCCGCAGGAGCTTCCAGATGAGCTTGGCCGGACCCTTCCGGATGCCGAGGTTGTCGGCGAGCATCCGTACGTCGGCGAACAGGTCACGCAGCAGCTTCTGCGACTCCTCCGAGTCCCACCAGATCTCCTTGGCGACGTCGTCGGGAATGCCCATGTCGTGGCGCGCCTGGCGGCTCGGCACCATGATGACGTCGCACAGGGTGCGCATGACGATCGGGAACGCCAGCGTCATGATCTGGCGCTTGATCGGGTTCATCTCCGGCCAGTGGTGCTCCAGCCACTGATGGGCGAAGCCGATGTGCCGGGCTTCCTCGGCGATGTGGATCTGCATGATCCGATCGATGAGCGGGTGACTGCCGCCCGCGCGCATGATGGCCTTCTGCAGGTGATCGATCGGCTCCTCGCCGCCGAGGATGCCGATGAAGAAGATCTCCGGGGAGATGCCGCCGAATGCGGTCACCACAGGCGCCAGGTGGGTGAACCACGCCGGTGCGCCGGCGACGTTCCCGATGCCCGCGGACTCGACGAAGCGGTTCACCGACTCCTGGAACATCTGCACGTGGTGGGTCTCCTCGGTCACCTCGTGCATGGCGTAGCGGAACTCCGGGTTGCCGTCCTTGGCCTTGATGAGGTGGTGCATCACCCCGGCGATGAGGACCTGCTCGAACTGTCGTCCCACCTTCGCGATCTGGGCGTAGCGGTAGGCCCCGATCTCGATCTGGCGCTCCTTGGACAGCGACTTGTACCAGGGATGAGCCCCGATCTCGTCGGCGTCGGTCAGGATGACGCGCTCGTCCGGCATCTCGAGCTGGAACTCCGGGTCGTCCCAGGGAATGTCCTTGAACGCCTGGAAGTGCTGGGTGACCGACGCCTCGGAGAGGGTCTTGAGGGTCTCGTAGTAACCCTGCGGCCCACCGTGCGTGGTGGCAGTCGTCGTCTGGACCTGGCTCATGAGACATGTTGTATCATCCCTGGCACTGTTGATACAAGGAGTATCAATCCAAGGAGGAGCTTGTGCTCGCGTACGAACGTTGCGGTGCGGGGGAGCCCGTCGTGCTCATTCACGGCATCGGCCATCGCCGCCAGGCGTGGTCACCTGTCGTCGACGCTCTGGCTGAGCGTTACGACGTGGTGCTGGTCGACCTTCCCGGCCACGGCGACTCGCCGACCGGGCTGCTCGACTCGATGTCCGCCAAGGAGGCTCTGGATGCCGAGTTCCGGGTGCTCTTCGATCACCTCGGGCTCGACTCGGCCCATCTCGTCGGCAACTCCCTCGGCGGCCTGGTGGCGCTGGAGCTCGCCGAGGCGGGGCTGGCGCGCAGCGTCACCGCGCTCTCACCGGCAGGTTTCTGGGCAGGCCGGCTGGATTTCGCGTACGTGCAGGCACTGTTCGGGTCGGTGATGGCGGTCGCGCGGGTGACCCAGCCGATCGCGCCGCGCATCCTGCGCTCGCCCGTCGGTAGGACGGCGATGCTGGCATGGCTGATGGCCCGACCGTGGCGTGTCGATCCGGATCAGGCCGCCGGCGACCTGCGGAACCTGGTCGCCACGCGGGCCACCTTGCGCGGACTCCTGGCCCAGGCGTACGCCTTCGAGCCGGACCTGATCCACGACGTCCCGGTCACGGTCGCGTGGGCGGGACGGGACGGGGTCCTGCTGCCCTACCAGGCACGCCGGGCGCGGACGGCTCTCCATGCGGCTCGGCACGTCCGGCTCCCGGGCTGTGGCCACGTACCGATGTCGGACGACCCGGCCCTGGTGGTCGACGCGATCGTCGGCACCGTCGAGGCCGCGACCGCGGCTGGCCGGAGGGCGGCATGAGCGCGACAGGCTCCACCCGTTCGGTCGACGTCCTGATCGTGGGTGCCGGCATCTCCGGTATCGGGATGGCCTGCCATCTGACCAGGGAGCTGCCCGACCTCAGTTACGCGCTGCTGGAGCAGCGTGAGGCGGTCGGTGGCACGTGGGACCTCTTCCGGTATCCGGGGATCAGGTCGGACTCGGACATGCTCACCTTCGGCTACGGGTTCCGTCCCTGGCACGGCACGAAGGTGCTCTCCGACGGCGCCGGCATCCGTGAGTACGTGGCCGAGACCGCGGAGGAGTACGCGGTGACCGACCACATCAGCTTCGGTCGCACCGTGCGGTCCGCCTCCTGGCCCTCCGAGCGCGAGGTCTGGACCGTGCGGGCCGTCGACGGCGACGGCGTGGAGGAGATCTGGGAGTGCCGGTTCCTGGTCGGCGCGACCGGCTACTACGACTACAGCGCTGGACACCGTCCCTCCTGGCCGGGCGAGGACGGCTTCCGAGGGACCTTCGTCCACCCGCAGGAGTGGCCCGAGGATCTCGACGTCACCGGGAAGCGGGTCGTGGTCATCGGCTCGGGCGCCACGGCGATCAGCCTGGTCCCGGAGCTGGCCAAGACCGCGGCGAGCGTCACCATGCTGCAGCGCACACCGACGTACATCGCGACCGTTCCGGCGATCGACCCCGTCGCCGCGCTGCTCGAGCTCGCACGCGTGCCGAAGGCGCTCAGCTATCCCGTCGGGCGGCTGCGCAACATCGGCCTCCAGCAGGCCGTCTACCGGCTCTGCCGGAAGGCGCCCCGCCTCTCCCGCCGCCTGCTGCTCGCGGGCGTACGTGCCCAGGTCGGGCCCGACATCGACCTCAAGCACTTCGACCCTCCCTACATGCCGTGGGACGAGCGACTCTGTGTCGTCCCGAACGGCGACCTGTTCCGGGTGCTGCGCTCGGGCGCCGCCGACATCGTCACCGACCACATCGCGACCTTCACCGAGAACGGGATCGAGCTGGAGTCGGGCGACGTGCTCGACGCCGACATCGTGGTCACCGCCACGGGCCTGAGGATCCAGGTGCTCGGCGGGATACGGATGGACGTGGACGGCGAGGTCGTCGACACCCGCGAGCGCATGCTCTACCAGGGGGTGCTCATCGACGGTGTGCCCAACGCCGCGATCATCCTCGGCTACACCAACGCGTCATGGACGTTGAAGGCCGACCTGGCCGCGACGTACGTCTGCCGGCTGCTGCGGCACATGGCCGACGAGGGCCATGCGGTGAGCCTGCCGAGCGCCGAGGAGGGCGTGCGCGGTGAGGTGTCGGTGATGGGTGCCTCGATGCGGAGCGGCTACATCCAGCGCGGCGACGCAGTGATGCCGCGGCAGGGGACACGCGATCCATGGATGATCCGCAACGACTACTTCCGCGACCGCCCGGTGCTGCGGCGGGGACCGGTAGCGACGAAGGAGCTGCAGCTGACGCGGCGTTCTGGCGACTGACCTGCCATTTCGACCCGGAAATGGCTTACCCTCCCAGGTATGTCAGCTGATCTGGACCGACACGTCCGCGGGATCGTCGACAGCGTCGCCTATCTGGTGCTGGCGACCTCGGATCCCGACGGGCGTCCGCGTACGTCGCCGGTCTACTTCTCCCACGACGGCTACCGGGACCTCTACTGGGTCTCGGCGCCCGACGCCCAGCACTCCCGCAACATCGTCCGCGACCCGCGCGTCGCCGGGGTCATCTTCGACTCCTCGGTGCCGCCCGGGTCGGGGGCGAGCGCTGCGTACGTGACCGGGATGGCCCGCCAGGTGCCCGACTTCGAGCTCGAGAAGCGCTGCGCGGTGGCGTTTCATCGGCTCGTCGGGACGGCCCGGGCGTTCAAGCCCGAGGAGCTGCGCGGGGAGGCGCCCCTGCGGCTCTACGTGATGGACGTGGAGCTCTGGGAGGCGCATCTTCCCGGTGTCGATCCGGACGACGAGGCGGCTCCGGAGACCCGGGTCGAGGCGGCTCCGGAGATCTGAGGCCGGTTTCAGGTCGAGGGGCGGAAGAGGAGGTGGATCTCCTCGCGCAGCTCGAGCCGCTCGATGCCGATGCCGTAGACCGGCTCCAGGATCTCGGGGCGGAGCACCTCGTCGACGGTGCCGCGCGCGGCGACCCTGCGCCGGTCGAGCAGCACCAGGTCGTCGCAGTAGCGGGCCGCCAGGTTGAGGTCGTGGAGCACGACGATCGCGGTCGTCCCGAGCTTCCGTACCAGGGAGAGGATCTCGTGCTGGTAGCGGATGTCGAGGTGGTTGGTCGGCTCGTCGAGGAGCAGGTGGGTCGCCTCCTGGGCCAGCGCCCGGGCGATGAGCACCCGCTGCCGCTCGCCCCCGGAGAGAGCGGCGAAGGAGCGCGGACCGAGGTGGGTGCCGCCGACGCGGTCGAGGCAGTCGGCGGCGACCTGCAGGTCGTGCTCACCGGCCCTGGCGAAGGCGGACAGGTGCGGCGTACGTCCCAGCAGCACCATCTCGCCGGCGGTGAGAGTCGTGTCCGTGCCGGACTCCTGGACGACGACGGCCAGGCGCCGGGCGACCTCCTTCGCGGGCAGTCCGGCGAGGTCGTCGCCGTCGATCTCGACGGTGCCGCTGCCGCGGAGGGCGCCGTAGAGCATCCGCAGCAGGGTGGTCTTTCCGCTCCCGTTCGGCCCGATCAGGCCCAGGACCCGGCCCTCGTGGGAGTCGACGTCGACGTCCTCGAGGATGGGCGTGGCGCCGTACGTCCAGGACAGCCCGGCGGCCTCGATCACCGGCCGAACCTGTCGATGATCCGCTCCAGGCCGTCGACCGAGAGGGCGGAGGGAGGCTCGGTGAAGTTGAACAGCTGCGCCATCACGTCGCCGTTCTCGACCGCGGTGAGGTCCTCGGCGCCGGCGAGCTGGGTGATCGACTCCTCGACCTTGGCCGGGTCGCCGGCGTTGTGGAGCAGGATGATCACGTCGGGGTCGCGCTCGAGAAGATCCTCGGTCGAGACCTCGAAGACCCTCTCGTCCACGTCCGCGAAGACGTCCTCGAACCCCGCCGCCTCCAGCTGCGGGTGGGCCATCGAGCGGTTGCCGTAGGCATAGGTCACGCCGCCGCCGACGGTGGGGTAGAGCACCGCCGCCGTACGCCCCTCGCCGACCTTCTCCGTCTCCAGCTCGGTGACGCGTTTGCGCAGGTCAGCGACAGCCTTGGCGGCTTCGTCGGTCTTGTCGAAAACTCTGCCGTAGGCCTCGAGCTGGCTGTAGACGTCGTCGAAGCCGGGGTCGTCGACGCCCTCGGGGCACATCGCCGGCTCCTCGAGGAGATCGATGTCGACGGCGTCGAGGGTGTCCCGGGAGAGGTTGTCGACCTCGCCGAGGACCAGGTCGGGCTCCTCGGCGATCACGACCTCCTTGGAGATCTGCAGGTGGCCGCTGGTGTCCATCTCGTCGGTGAGCAGCGGGATGTCGTCGAGCTCGGCCTGGGTCTCGGCGTCGTAGTAGTCGGCGGGGTACTCGCCGGCCCGGGCCACGACCTGGTCCATCACGCCGAGCGCGTGCAGGTAGGGCACCGCGGAGCTCTTCAGCATCACCACGCGCTCCGGGGGCGCGTCGAAGGTGACCTCGGCGCCGCAGTTCTCGATGGTGACCGGGAAGCCGTCCGTGGCGGCCTCGGTGCCGGAGGCATCGGCGCCGCACGCGGTGGTCGTGGCCAGCACGAGGGCGGCGGTGGCGATCGTGGGGCGAATCATGTCGGGCTCCTGGTGTCGGGTCGGGCGGGTGGTGGTGGTCAGACGTCGCGGGCGGAGAAGCGCCGGATCAGGACGATGAGGAACGGGGCGCCAAGGAGTGCGGTGACGATCCCGATCGGGATCTCCTGGGGCTGGAGGAGGACCCGGGCGAGCACATCGGCCCAGACCAGCAGGATCGCGCCCATGAGCGCGGCCGCGGGCACGGCCACCGCGTGGGCGGAGCCGACGGCGCGGCGGGCCAGGTGTGGCACGACCAGGCCGACGAAGCCGATGCTGCCGGCGGCCGAGACGACCACGCCGACGGTCAGCGCCACCACGACGAGCAGCAGGGTGCGGAAGCGGTCGGGGGAGATGCCGAGGGTGTGGGCGGTCTCGTCGCCGATGGCCAGGGCGTCGAGCCCGCGACCGGCGAGGGTCAGCAGGGTGATCGTGGCGGTCACTGCGACGGCCACGACGGCGAGCAGGCCGTCCCATTGCGCCAGCCCCAGCGACCCGAGCAGCCAGAACATCACCGATCGCGCGCCCTCGGCGGAGCCGGAGGCGAAGATCAGGAAGCTGGTCAGCCCGTAGAGCAGGTAGCCGACCGCGACCCCGGAGAGCAACAGCCGCAGCGAAGTCACCCGGCCACCGCTGCGCGCCAGCGCGAACACCAGGAACGACGCCGCCAGGGCGCCGAGGAAGGCGGACCCCGGCAAGGCGTATGCCCCCAGCCCGGTGCCCGCACCGAAGAGGATCGCCGCCGCGGCGCCGCTGGAGGCGCCCGAGTTGATCCCGAGCAGGTAGGGGTCGGCCAGCATGTTGCGGACCATCGCCTGTAGCGCCATGCCGGTGACGGCCAGGCCTGCGCCGACCAGGGCGCCGAGGAGGACGCGGGGGAGACGTACCTTCCACACGATCGCCTCCTCGGTGGCCTTCCAGCCGGCCTCGGGCAGGCCGAGGAGGTGGTGGCCGAGGATCTGGGCGACCGTCCCCGGTGTGACGTACGCAGCCCCCAGCCCGACCGCGACGACGACCGTTGCCACGGCGGCGGTGAGGAGGCCCAGAAGCCAGATGACGGCGCGCCGGCGGCGGCGACGTACGCCGAGAGGGTCGTGCACGTGGGGGCCCTTCCGAGACTGCGTCGAGGACTACTGCGAATAACTTGCAATAACCTAGCAGGGGCTTCCGCTGGCCGGAGGTGAGGGTTCTCTGACCGGGCGCGTGGCGGGTCTGGGAAGATATGCGCATGACCTCGTCCCTTCCGCAGTCAGCTGACGTGCTCGTCGTGGGGGCAGGGCCTGCGGGCTCGGCCGCGGCGGCCTGGCTGGCGCGCGCCGGGGTCGACGTCCTGCTGACCGACGCCGCCGTCTTCCCGCGTGACAAGACCTGCGGCGACGGGCTGACCCCGCGCGCCACCCACGAGCTGGTCCGGCTCGGGCTCGAGGACTGGCTGCGCGCCCACCCGGTCTCGAAGGGACTGCGCGCGCACGGGTTCGGGCAGACGCTGCACCTGCCGTGGCCCGGTGGCACGCTGCCGTCGTGGGGCTCGGCGGTGCCGCGCACCGAGCTCGACGACCACCTGCGCACCGTGGCGATCAAGTCCGGCGCGACCGCCGTCGACGGCGTGCGCGCGGTCGACGTGCGGTGGGACGGTGGCCGGATTGCTGCGGTGATCTTCGAGGGCGGTCACGAGGTGGCCTGCCGGTCGGTCGTCGTGGCCGACGGCGTGCGCTCGCCGCTGGGCAAGGTGCTGGGGCGCGAGTGGCACCGCGACACCGTCTACGGCGTCGCCGGGCGGGCTTACATCGCCTCCGACCAGGCCGACGACGAGTGGATCTCCTCGCACCTGGAGCTGCGCGACGAGTCCGGTGAGGCGCTGCCCGGATACGGCTGGATCTTCCCGCTCGGTTCGGGCGAGGTGAACATCGGCGCCGGTGCGCTGGCCACCTCGAAGCGGCCGGCGGCCAAAGGGATGAAGGGGAGTGCGATCAAGCCGCTGATGCGGCACTACACCGAGCAGTGCCGCGACGGCTTCGGGCTGAAGGGCGAGCTGCGGGCGGAGAAGTCGGCCCTCCTGCCGATGGGCGGCGCGGTCTCCGGCGTCGCCGGCGCCAACTGGGCACTGATCGGCGACGCGGCCGGCTGTGTGAACCCGCTCAACGGCGAGGGGATCGACTACGGCCTGGAGACCGGGCGGATGGTCGCCGACGCCATCGTCGCGGGCGAGGACCTGGCCACCGCTTGGCCGGCGACCCTGCGCGAGCACTACGGCGAGGCGTTCTCCATCGCCCGCCGCCTGGCCGGCATCGCGACCCGCCCGCGCCTGGTGTCGACGCTCGGACCTGCCGGAATGCGCTCCGACTGGCTGATGACGCTTGCCCTGCGATGGATGGGCAACCTGGTCACCGACGAGGACCGTGACCGTGCCGCGAAGGTGTGGCGTTGGGCAGGTCGCCGCTCGCTGGCTCTCGACTCTCGACCTCCGTTCAGCTGATGGCGACGCGGAATCGGGGCCGCGGTGGGCGGCGACGCAAGCTTCCGAAGGTGCAGCGGGTGGGGGCGTACGCCGTCATCATCCGGGCAGGCGCGGCGGCCGAGCCGGAGATCCTGCTCAGCCGGCTCTCGGAGAAGGTCACGCCGGAGGAGCGCTGGACGCTGCCCGGTGGCGGGATCGACCACGGCGAGGACCCGCGCGACGCGGTCGTGCGCGAGGTCTACGAGGAGGCCGGGGTGCCGGTCGAGGTCGGCGTCGAGGCGCGGGTCTACTCCGTCCACCAAGCCAAGGCCTGGCGGCTGGGCCGGCGGGTCAACTCCCACGCGATCCGGATCGTCTACGACGGCTGGGTGCCGCATGACGCCCCGGAGCCGCAGACGATGGAGGTCGACGGGTCCACTGCCGAGGCGGCCTGGCTCCCGCTGGCCGCGGTGGTGAGCGGCGAGATCCCGACGTCTCCGCTGGTCACCGATGCCCTCGAGGTGCACAAGCCGGCGCGGATGCAGCGGCTGGCGGCGTACGCGTTCGTCACCCGCCCCTCCGACGACGCGATCCTGCTCACCCGGATCTCGCCGCTCGGCTACCACTCCGGCTCGTGGACGCTGCCCGGTGGCGGGGTCGACTTCGGCGAGCAGCCGCGCGAGGCGCTGGTGCGCGAGGTGGCCGAGGAGTGTGGCCTCGCCTGCGAGGTCGGTGTCCTGCTCGACGTGCACGACGTGAACATCACCGGCACCGCCCCCAGCGGCCGTCACGAGGAGTTCCACGGCGTCCACCTCATCTTCGCTGCGACCGTCGCCGACGGTGCTGAGCCGCGGGTGGTCGAGGAGGGCGGCACCACCGACGACGTGCGTTGGGTGACCCGCGACGAGCTGGGGAGCCTGCCGCTCCTCGACGTGGTCACCGCGGCTCTCGAGGCCGAGAAGAAGGCAGCCTCCTAGTCGTTGCGGCCGCGGCGTACGGCGCCGGAAACGCATGCGGGTGAGCGGCGGTCACGTCGCAACTCGGCCCGGTTCGGCCGAGGTGTATCTCGGGCGGGTAGATCGGTCCCGGCGGTGAACGAAAGTTCGTTCACGGGTCTGGGGGTGGGTGAAAGTTCGTTCACGGGTCTGGGGGTGGATGAAAGTTCGTTCACGGGTCAGGGGTGGAGGAAGATTCGTTCACGCTCCCGCGGGAAAGGAAAGGTCGTTCGCTCTGGGGTCAGGGGCCCGGCCCGTCCCCTCGAGCTCGCGGTATCCCTCCTAGCCCAGCTCGGCTTGGGCGCCGACGCCGTTCTCCTCGGCCGCGGCCAGGATCACCGCCGCCGCGGCGGCATCCTGGACGCCGACGCTTACGGAGAAGTAGGTGACGACGTCGGCGGCACCGCGGTCGAGGCTGGCAGCGCCGGTCAGGAGAGCACCGAGGTCGGCGATCCGATCGGGGTCGACCGCCCCGGAACCGACTGCTTCGACGACCGGGCCGGAGTCGGTGAGCGCCGACGCGCGGTAGTCGACGACGACCGTGGAGCGGGCCAGCAGAGTCGGCGGTAGCTCGACGCGGTCGGGGGCGAAAGAGCCGACGCTGGCAACGATGGTGCCGTTGGTGACCCAGGCGTCCTCGATCACCGGGGTGAGGGACGAGGTGCAGAGGACGATGATGTCGGCGCTGCGTACGGAATGCTCGAGGTCCTCCTCCGCCACGGCACCGTGCGACCCAGCGACCTCGGCGGCGGCTAACGGGTTCCGGCCGAAGATCCGCAGCTCGGCGTCGGGGTGCGTCACCGTGAAGGCGTCGAGGTGGGCGCGGGCCTGGGCGCCGGTGCCGACGACGAGAACGGTCGCGGCGCAGGGCGCGAGCTGCTGCATGGCGAGGGTGGTTGCGGCGGAGGTGCGCAGGCCGGTGACGCTGTCGCCGTTGATGATCGCCCGTGGGACACCGGTCTCGGCATCGAGGACCGTGATGACCGAGTGGACGGCACCCAGGCCGCGGTCGGCGTTGGCCGGGTTGACGCTGCCGAACTTGCTCACCGCGGGGGCGTCGGGAGAGATCCGGGAGGAGTAGCAGAACGAGACCGATGACTCCGGCCCGGTGACGAGGAGCCGGGGAGGCTGGACGGCCTCCCCGGCTCCCAGTCGGGTGAACGCCTCACGCTGGGACTCCAGCGCGAGCTGTGGCGTGAAGATGCTGCGTACGTCGGTGGCGGAGAGGATCCTGACACTCACCCCGCCACCGTAGACCGTCAGACGGTGGCCTTCTCCGGGGTCTCCTCGAGCGCGATGTCCTTGGTCTCCTTGCCGATGAGCAGCGAGATCAGCGTGATCACCGCCATCACGGACAGGTAGACGCCGACCAGGACGGGCGAGCCGTCGGCCTCCTTCCACAGCGCGACCGCGATGAACGGTGCGACCGCGGCACCGAGGATGGAGGCGACGTTGTAGGAGACGCCGGATCCGGTGTAGCGGACACTGGTCGGGAACAGCTCGGGCAGCAGCGCGCCCATCGGGCCGAAGGTGAGGCCCATCAGGGAGAAGCCGAGGACGAGCCAGAGGAGCACGCCCGGCGTCCCGGCCTCGACCAGCGGGACCCAGGCCAGGCCGAAGACGATGATCCCGAGAGTGACCGCGATCAGCAGCCGGCGGCGGCCGAAGCGCTCGGCCAGCGGCCCGGAGACCATCGTGAAGATGCCGAAGAAGACCACGCCGAAGATCAGCATCAGCACGAAGGTCGTGTAGCCGTAGCCCAGGCCGGGCACGGGGAGGTCCTTGGCGGCGGTGCCGAACGACAGCGAGAAGGCGGTCATCAGGTAGAAGAGGACGTAGGTCGCCAGCATGAAGAAGGTGCCGAGGACCAGCTGCTTGCCCTGGTTGCGCACGACCGAGGCCAGCGGGACCTTGCGGACCAGGCCGGCGTCCTGGCTCTTGGTGAACACGTCGCTCTCGACCAGGCGCAGTCGGACCCACAGACCGACGATCACCATGACCGCGGAGAAGAGGAACGGCACCCGCCAGCCCCACGCCAGGAAAGCGTCGGAGGGCTTGGTCGGGTCGGCGCCCTCCGCGGAGAGCAGCGCCGCGATGGTCAGGAACAGGCCGTTGGAGAGGATGAAGCCCAGCGGCGCGCCGAGCTGCGGGAACGTACCGAAGATGGCGCGCTTGCCCTCCGGCGCGTTCTCGGTCGCGACCAGGGCCGCGCCGCTCCACTCGCCGCCGAGCGCGAAGCCCTGGGCCAGGCGCATCAGCACGAGCAGTGCGGTGGCGACCCAGCCGACGGTCTCGTACGTCGGGAGCGCACCGATCAGGAAGGTCGCGATGCCCATGGTGAGCAGCGAGATCACCAGGGTCGTCTTGCGGCCGAGGCGGTCACCGAGGTGACCGAAGAAGATCGCGCCCACCGGGCGGGCGACCATCGCGGCCCCGAAGACCGCGAAGCTCGCCAGGAGCGCGGTGGTCGGGTCGTCGGCCGGGAAGAAGAGGGCGGGGAAGACGAGGACAGCTGCGGTCGCGTACGCGTAGAAGTCGTAGAACTCGATCGTCGTGCCGACGAGACTTGCGACGAGCACGCGGGAGCGCGGGTTGGCCGGTGCGGGGGTGGCGGACATGGGTCTCTCTCCGAGGTCTGGATGTGCCCGCCGCTCGCGGGCCGTCCCATCATATGAGAGTCGAGTATCGCTCACTGAGACGGGTTCGGGTTGTGGTCGCCGACGGTGGGCGCTGGCCGGTGATGGCGCCGGGGTCTGTGACAATGAGCGGGTGAATGCGACTGCCTCGGATCTGGCGAATGAGCTGCGCAACCAGGGGATCAGCCGGGTCGACGACTCGCCGCTGGCCCGGGCGCTCTACTCCAGCGACGCGAGCCTCTACCGGGTCGTGCCCTCCGTCGTCGTGCGGCCGCAGTCCCGCGACGAGCTGCTCGCGGTGCACGCGGTGTCACGCTCGACCGGGGCTCCGGTGACGATGCGGGGTGCGGGCACCTCGATCGCCGGCAACGCCGTCGGGACCGGGATCGTCGTGGACACGCGGGACCTGAGGACGATCTACGAGATCGACCCGGAGGCGCGCACGGCTCGGATCGACCCGGGCGTCGTCCACGCCGACCTCCAGCGGGCGGCCGCTCCCCACGGGCTGCGCTTCGGGCCGGACCCGTCCACCCACACCCGCTGCACCGTCGGCGGGATGATCGGCAACAACGCCTGCGGCAACCGAGCGCTGGGCTATGGCCGCACCGTCGACAACATCGAGTCGCTCACCGTGCTCTTCGGCAACGGCGAGCAGGCGGTCTACGCCGACGGCGTCTCCTCCGGGGAGACCGCCGAGCGGCTCCAGGCGCTCGTCGGTGCCAACCTGGGACACGTGCGCACCGAGTTCGGTCGGTTCGGGCGCCAGGTCTCGGGCTACTCCCTCGAGCACCTGCTGCCGGAGAAGGGCGGCCGGGTCGACCGGTTCCTGGCCGGCTCCGAGGGCACCCTCGCGACCGTCCTGGAGACGACCGTACGGCTCGTCGAGGACTCGCCCGGTCGGCTGCTGCTCGTGCTCGGCTACCCGACGATGGCGGAGGCGGCCGACGCGGTACCCGCGCTGCTGCAGGTGGCGCCGGGGCGGCTGATCGCGTGCGAGGGGATGGACGCCCGGATCGCCGACCTGGTGCGCGCCAAGGGCCGCGCGGTGCCCGACCTGCCCAAGGGCGCCGGCTGGCTCATGGTCGAGGTTGCCGGCCAGGATGCTCCTGACCTGGTGAAACGCCTCGCTGCCGAGTCGGGGGCGCTCGAGTCACGGGTGGTCGTCGATCCCATCGAGGCGGCCGCGCTGTGGCGGATCCGCGAGGACGGCGCCGGACTGGCCGGGGTCTCGCTGCCGACGCCGGCCCACTCCGGCTGGGAGGACGCGGCGGTCCCGCCGGAGCATCTCGGTGCGTGGCTGCGCGACTTCGAGGGGATCCTGGCCGACTTCGGTCTGCACGGCTATCCCTACGGCCACTTCGGCGACGGCTGCATCCACTGCCGCATCGACTTCCCCTTCGCGCCGGACTCCCCGGAGTCGGCGCAGGTGTTCCGGGAGTTCATGACCGCGTGCGCCACCCGGCTGGTCACCTACGGCGGCTCGCTGTCGGGCGAGCACGGCGACGGCCGGGTGCGCTCGGAGCTGCTGCCGCTGATGTACGACAAGACCTCGATCGATCTCTTCGAGCAGGTCAAGGGCATCTGTGACCCGTCCGACCTGCTCAACCCCGGCAACATCGTGCGGCCGGCATCGATCACCGACGACCTACGTCCGGTGCGGCCCCGGGCCCTGCCTCGGACCGGGCTACGGCTCATCCATGACTCCGGTGACCTGGGCGCGGCCGTGCACCGCTGCACCGGTGTCGGCAAGTGCGTCGCCCCGAAGACCATCGGCGTGATGTGCCCCTCCTATCTCGCAACCCGTGAGGAGAAGGACGCGACCCGTGGGCGCGCGCGGGTGTTGCAGGAGGCGCTGGACGGATCCCTCGTCGACGGGCTCGGCGACCCTGCGGTGAGCGAGGCGCTCGACCTGTGCCTGGCCTGCAAGGGGTGTGCGTCCGACTGCCCCACGGGCATCGACATGGCGACGTACAAGTCGGAGGCGCTCTACCAGAAGCACGACGTCCTCGGGGAGCGGCGGCCACGCTCGCACGCCCTTCTCGGACAGCTGCCGAAGTGGGCCCGGCTCGCGGCGCCCTTCACCAAGATGGCCAACGCCTCGCTGAAGGTCGCGCCGTTGGCGAAGATCGCCAAGAAGACCGCCGGCATCGACCAGCGACGTTCGATCCCGGCGTTCGCGCCGAAGACGCTGAAGCGGTCGGCGCCGGTCGCCCGGCTCGGCACCGATGCGCCGGATGTCTGGATCTGGGCCGACTCCTTCACCGATCACTTCTTCGCGCAGTCCGGGCACGGTGCGATCCGCTGGCTCGAGTCGCAGGGCCTGACCGTCCGTGTGATCGGGGAGAAGGCGTGCTGCGGGCTCACCTGGATCACCACCGGCCAGCTCGACGACGCGCGCGCGATCATGGAGAAGACGGTTCGTACGCTGGCCCCCTATGTCTCCTCCGGCGTACCCGTCGTCGGGCTGGAGCCGTCGTGCACCGCGACGCTGCGGTCGGACTCGGTCGAGCTGTCGGCGCTGCCCGAGGCCGAGGTCGTACGTGACGGCATGCTCACCTTCGCCGAGCTGGTGACCCGCCTGGTCGGTGAGGGACGCGTGAACCTGCCCGACCTGAGCGGCGTCGAGGTCGTCGCGCAGCCGCACTGCCACCAGCACGCCGTGCTCGGGTGGGCGGCCGACGAGGCGCTGCTGAAGCAGGCTGGTGCGACCGTCACCAAGGTCTCCGGGTGCTGCGGTCTGGCCGGCAACTTCGGGGTCGAGGAAGGACACTACGAGGTGTCGGTGGCGGTCGCGGAGACCCATCTGCTGCCTGCGGTCCGGTCCCACCCTGACGCCGTCGTCCTGGCCGACGGGATGTCGTGCCGGGTCCAGCTCGATGACCTCGCCTCGGTGCCGACCATGCATCTCGCGGAGCTGTTCGCGTCGCGGGTCTGAGGTGTAACACGCTGTTCGTAGGACTACTCGCCCTATGGGAACGACCGGATAGTTCTACGAACGACGTGTTACACGGGCGGCTGCGGTCGGGGATGGGCGTCAGTGACCGGCCCGCGCCTAGACTGAAGCGGTGAACCCGCGTTACCGCCGAATGATCATTCCCGGCGCGCTGGTCGCCCTACTGCTGGTGGTTGTCATTGCCGGGGTGCTGAATTGAGCAGGGAGTCCGAACCGCTGCTGCGAGCGCTGAACCGGATGCGTTCGGTGATCCTCGATCCCGACCAGCTCGTCAAGGCGGTCGCGTCCGGCAAGCAGCGTGGCACCACGCCGAAGTGGCGTCGCGCAGAGCTCCGCTATGTCGACCTCAAGGCCGGTCGACACCTGCAGATCACGACGTACGACGCGACCCAGGCGTTCACCGCGAATCATCCCGTAGGAGATAGTTCATCTTTGGACGATCTTCTCGATGAACCGTTCGCCAACTGGAACGTCACGACCGCTACCGAGCAGACCCAGATCCAGGCGAAGACACCGACGACCGCGCTCGTGTCGACCACGGAGCTGGCTGCGCCGGTCGAGGTCGGACGTGGCCACGACCAGGCGAAGGAGCGGCTGCTGCCGGAGTCCGACCCGGTTTTCCGGGTGCTCGGTCTCTCCGACAAGGATGGCAAGCTGAAGCCGTCGCGCCAGGCGAAGTACCGCCAGGTCGAGGAGTTCCTGCGCCAGCTCGACGCGGCCCTGACCGACGCGATGAAGTCCGGGAAGGTCCGCCGGCCGACCGCCGAGGAGCCGCTGCGGATCATCGACCTGGGTGCCGGCAACGGCTACCTGACCTTCGCCGCCCAGCGCTACCTCACCGAGGTCCGCGAGCTGCCCGTCGTCGTCACCGGCGTCGACGTCAAGGAGCAGTCACGGGAGCACAACTCGAAGATCGCCGCCGAGCTCGCCAAGGAATTCGGATACAGCAAGGCCGAGTTCGTCGCCGGGACGATCGACGGTGTGCAGCTCGCCGAGAAGCCCGACGTGGTGCTCGCCCTGCACGCGTGCGACACCGCCACCGACGACGCCCTCGCCCGCGCGGTCGAGTGGGAGGCGCCGCTGGTGCTGGCCGCACCGTGCTGCCACCACGACATCGCCGCCCAGCTCCGCAAGGCCCCGACCCCGGCCCCCTACTCCATGCTCACCCGTCACGGCATCCTCCGGGAGCGCTTCGCCGACACCCTGACCGACGCCCTGCGCGCGAGCCTGCTGCGCCTGGCCGGCTATCGCGTCGAGGTGGTGCAGTTCGTGGAGAGCCAGCACACCCCGCGCAACACGATGCTCCGCGCGATCCGCACCGGCTCGCCGGTCAAGGGTGGCTCGGTGAAGAAGGAGTACGACGAGCTCGTGGCCGAGTGGGGCGTACGTCCGAAGCTCGGCGAGCTGCTCGCCGACCGATGAAGGCGGTCGTCGCCGCCGCGGGCGCGCTCGGACTGATGCTGATCACGTCTGTTCCCGCGCACGCCGCCGGCGACGACGTGCTCTTCGCGTTCTCCGACCCGACGATCAGCGAGGCGAGCGCGCTGACCCCGCTCGGCAAGGGTCTGTACGCCACGACCAACGACTCCGGCGACAGCGGCCGTGTCTTCACCGTCGACTCCTGCGGCGACACCGTCGGCGTGACCCACTGGGCCGCCGACCCCGTCGACGTCGAAGGGCTCGCCCCCGCTGGCGGCAACCACGTCTGGGTCGGCGACATCGGCGACAACAACAGCGTCTGGGACTCGATCAGGATCGCGAAGGTGCGGGTCGGGCGAGGTGAGCGCACGGTCTCGCCGACCGTCTACGAGCTCGTCTACCCCGACGGCGCGCACAACGCCGAGTCCCTGCTCGCCCACCCCGACGGGCGGGTCTTCGTCGCCACGAAGGACTGGGGCGGCGGGCGGCTCTACGCCGTGCCCGAGCGCCTCGACCCGGACCGCCCCAACCGGCTGAAGGAGGTCGCGCCCGTGATCCCGATGGCCACCGACGGTGCCTTCTTCCCGGACGGCAAGCACCTGGTCGTACGCGGCTACTACTCCGCCACGATCTACGACTGGCCCTCGATGGACCGAGTCGGCTCGTTCCGTACCCCCGATCAGGAGCAGGGCGAGGCCATCGGCGTCACCGCCAAGGGCGAGGTCGTCGTGACCAGTGAGGGCATCCGAGCCGAGGTGATCCGCGTCGACTCCGACCTGGTGAGCGACGTGCTCGGCGACGAGCGGTCTCCGACCGCTGATCCGACCCCGTCCGACGAGACCGAGCCGGCGGGTGGCGACGAAGCCGAGAACAAGGACAGCGGCAAGGACGGCGACTCGAACCCCGGCGGCTCGAACCCCGGCGGCTCGCTGGGGCCGGTCGCGCTCGTGGCGCTCGCCGTCGCTGCGTACTTCATCTTCCGCAAGAGATCCTGACGCCGAGTCGGCGCGTTTGTCCCGCTCAGGAGCGCCGAGTCGGCGCGTCTGTCTCAACGGCATCGGGACAGTTGCGCCGACTCGGGCACAGTTCTTGGGACAGTTGCGCCGAGTCGCGGGTCAGAGGCGGTCGACGACCCAGTCGATGCAGGCGGTGAGGGCCTCGATGTCGGCGGCGTCGACGGAGGGGTACATCGCGATCCGGAGCTGGTTGGTGCCGACGCCGCGGTAGGCGTCGAGGTCGACGACGCCGTTCTCGGCGAGGATGCGGCGCAGCTCGTCCTTGTCGATGCCGGCGTCGAGCTCGACGGTGCCGACGACCAGGGAGCGGTGGGCGGGATCCTCGACGAAGGGCCGGACGTACGGCGCCTTTTCGGCCCACGCGTAGAGCGCGTCGGAGGAGGCGGTGGTGCGGGCGACCATCGCGTCGAGACCGCCGGAGGAGTTCATCCAGTCGAGCTGCTCGGCCATCAGGAAGAGCGTCGCGATCGCCGGGGTGTTGACGGTCTGCGCGCTGCGGGACTGCTTGATCGCCTCGGTCAGCGAGAAGAACGACGGGATGTGCCGACCGCTCGCCGCGATCTCCTCGGCCCGCGCGATCGCGGCGGGGGAGAGCAGCGCCAGCCACAGCCCGCCGTCGGAGGCGAACGACTTCTGCGGCGCGAAGTAGTAGACGTCGCTCTGGGTCACGTCGAGCGGCAGCCCACCGGCGGCCGAGGTCGCGTCGACGATGGTGAGCTGGTCGGCACCGGACCCGGTGGGGCGCACGACCGGAGCCATCACACCCGTCGAGGTCTCGTTATGTGTCCAGGCGTAAACATCGACACCGTCCTCGTGCGACGGCACCGCCAGGCCACCGGGCTCGGCCGAGATCACCGACGGGTCGTCCAGCCACGGCGCCGCCGCGGCCGCGGAGACGAACTTCTTGCCGAACGCCCCGAAGACGGCGTGCTGACTGCGCTCGCGCACCAGGGCGTACGTCGCCAGGTCGAAGAACGCCACCGAGCCGCCGTTGCCCAGGACGACCTCGTAGCCCTCCGGCAGCGAGAACAGGTCGGCGAGGCCGGTCTGGACGCGACGTACGAGATCCTTCACCGGCTGCTGCCGGTGGGAGGTGCCCATCACCGAGACCCCGGTCGCGGCGAGCGCCTCCAGGCGCCCGGCGGGCAGCTTGGACGGCCCGGACCCGAAACGTCCGTCGGCGGGCAGGAGGTCGGCGGGGATCTGCAGCGTCATAAACCCATTCTCGCAAGACGCCGGCGTCGGCCAGAATACCGACGTGTCTGTTGAGATTCGCCGGGTCGCCTACGACCACCCGGACGCACAGAAGCTGGTCGACCGGGTCCAGGAGTTCTACGTCGAACGCTACGGCGAGCCCGACCACGACCCGACCCTGCCGGAGATGTTCGAGGGTCTCGCGGGCGCCTACTTCCTCGCCTATCTCGACGACGTCCCGGTGGCCTCCGGCGCCTGGCGCCGCTCCGGCGAGCCCGCGCTCGGGACCGTGGTGACCGCCGAGATCAAACGGATGTACGTCGTCCCCGAGGCCCAGGGCCAGGGGCTCGCCAAACGCATGCTCGCCCACGTCGAGGCTTCGGCCCGCGAGGCCGGCTTCGAGGCGATGGTCCTCACCACGGGCGGCCTCCAGCACGAGGCCATCGGGCTCTATGCCGCCAACGGCTACGTCGACGTCGAGCCGTTCGGCTACTACAAGGACGACGACCTCGTGGTCTGCATGGCCAAGCGCCTCCACGGCTGACCCCGACAACGCAGGAACCGGCCGGCAGAAGCCGGTCGGTTCCTCGGGTCAGCGGGCGGCTACTTCGCCCAGTCGGGGTTCCAGCCCTCGACCGCGTCGGCGGGGCGAGGGGCCGGGCCGGTGTAGATGGCCGAGGGCCGGATCAGCCGGCCGGTCTTCTTCTGCTCCAGGATGTGGGCGGACCAGCCACCCGTGCGAGCGCAGGTGAACATCGAGGTGAACATGTTGGCCGGGATCTCGGCGAAGTCGAGGACGATGGCGGCCCAGAACTCGACGTTGGTCTCCAGGACCCGGTCGGGGCGGCGAGCGCGGAGCTCTTCCAGAGCCGCCTTCTCCAGCGCCTCGGCCACCTCGTAGCGGGGCGCGTTCAGCTCGCGGGCGGTGCGGCGCAGCACGCGCGCACGGGGGTCCTCGGCACGGTAGACGCGGTGACCGAAGCCCATCAGCCGCTCGCCCGAGTCGAGGAGCCCCTTCACGTAGGAGGCCGCGTCGCCGGACTTCTCGACGTCCTCGATCATCCCCAGCACGCGGCTCGGCGCGCCACCGTGCAGCGGGCCGCTCATCGCGCCGATCGCGCCGGAGAAGGCGGCGGCCACGTCGGCGCCGGTGGAGGTGATCACGCGGGCGGTGAAGGTGGAGGCGTTCATGCCGTGCTCGGCCGCCGAGGACCAGTAGGCGTCGATGGCGTGGGCGTGGGCGGGGTCGGCCTCGCCGCGCCAGCGGATCAGGAACTTCTCGGCCAGGGTCTTGCCCTTGTCGACCTCGCGCTGCGGCACCACCGGCAGATGGATCGAGCGTGCCGACTGGCCGGCGTACGACAGGACCATGACGGCCACGCGGGCGAGGTCCTCACGGGCCTGCTCGTCGGAGATGTCGTAGGTCTGCCCGAACCCGAAGGCGGGCGCGAGCATCGGGATGGCGGCCTGGACGTCGACGCGTACGTCGCCGGTGTGCACCGGCAGGTTGTAGGCCTCGGCGGGCGGAAGGCCGGGTCCGTACGAGCCGTCGATCAGCAGACCCCAGACGTTCTCGAACGGGACTCGCCCGACGATGTCCTCGATGTCGACCCCGCGGTAGCGAAGGGCCGAACCCTCTTTGTCGGGCTCCGCGATCTCGGTCTCGAAGGCCACAACGCCCTCGAGACCGTGCTGTACCTGGCTCACTGCCTTCTCCGTTCTCTGTTGTCATGGGCATTGTGCCGCATCCTGGCTTCGACCCGGGCGTGGGGCGAGGTCGTGGTAGGGGTTCCGGCGCTAGTGTCGCCACCATGGACCTGGGGAAGCTCGTCGGTGGTCTCGACACCAAGGACATCGACAAGGTGATCAAGCTGATCACCGAGAACAAGGACGTGCTGGCGGCGCTCGAGCGGCTGCCCCAGCTGTTCGACTCCTTCGGCGAGGGACTCGAGGCGGCCGGCGGGCGCGCCCGCGAGGCCGGCGCCGTGCTCGTCGGGGACGGCACCGGTGGCGTCAAGGACGCACTGGGCGACGTCGCCACCTCGCTGGGTGGCATCTCGACGGCGATCTCCAAGGGCGTCGAGCGGCTCGCCGACGTCGCCGAGGGGCTCGGTCGGGTGCCGATGGCCGACGGTCCGGCCAAGTCGATCGCCAGCGCTGCTAAGGAGATCGGCGGTGCCGGCTCGGCGCTCGACGACCTCTCCGGCTCTCTCGAGACGATCGCAGACCTCCTGGCGAAGGTCGGCTCGGCGCTGGAGCAGCTGGGCGACAAGCTCGACGAGTCGGGCACCCAGGTGAAGGGCTTCATGGGCTGAGTCCGTATGGGCCGACGCCGGGACTGCACGAGGTCGTAGGTTGAGACCATGGATCTCTCAGCTGAGCTGGCGGCCGCGCGCGAGTCCTACACCCGCAGCGGCCTGACCGAGGACGACCTCGCGGCAGACCCGTTCGAACAGTTCGAGAGGTGGTACGCCGAGGCTCGTGACGCGGGCATCGTCGAGCCCAACGCGATGGTGGTCTCGACGGTCTCGCCCGACGGCGCGCCCTCGTCGCGGACGGTGCTGCTGAAGAGGTTCTCGACCGAGGGCTTCACCTTCTTCACCAACACCGCCTCCCGCAAGGGCTCCGAGCTCGCGCACAACCCGCGCTGCGCGGTGCTCTTCCCGTGGCACCCGCTGGAGCGGCAGGTACGCATCGACGGCGTCGCCCACGAGCTCTCCGCAGCCGACGTCGAGGCCTACTTCTCCCAGCGTCCGCGCGGCTCCCAGCTCGGCGCTCACGCCTCCCACCAGAGCCGGGTCGTCTCCGGGCGGGAGGAGCTGGAGGCGGCGTACGCGAAGGTCGAGGCGGAGTTCGAGGGCCGACCGGTCCCGGTGCCGGAGGAGTGGGGCGGCTACCGCGTCGAGCCGGAGACCGTGGAGTTCTGGCAGGGCCGGCCGGGGCGGATGCATGACCGGCTCGTCTACCGGCGCGAGGCCGATACCTGGCGCACCGAGAGGCTGGCTCCGTGACCGGGATGGAGAGGGTCACCCGGGCGCTGGGCGGGCGGATCGCCTACGGCGCCGACTACAACCCCGAGCAGTGGCCGGAGGAGACCTGGGACGAGGACGTACGCCTCATGCAGGAGGCCGGGGTCAACCTGGTCAGCGTGGGGATCTTCTCCTGGGCCCTGCTGGAGCCCGAGCCCGGGACGTACGACTTCGGCTGGCTCGACCGGGTGCTCGACAAGCTGCACGCCGGCGGGATCGCCGTGGACCTGGCGACCGCGACCGCGAGCCCGCCGCCGTGGTTCCTCGAGCGTCACCCGGAGGCCACGCTCGTCGACCAGGTCGGCAACCGACGCGCGTTCGGTGCGCGCCAGGCGTACTGCCCCTCCTCGACCGGCTACCGCGACGCCGCCACGGCCCTGATCACCGAGCTGGTCAAGCGCTACGACGAGCATCCGGCGGTGGTGATGTGGCACGTCAACAACGAGTACGGCTGCCACAACGACCACTGTTTCTGCGATGCCAGCGCGGCCGCCTTCCGGCGCTGGCTCGAGGATCGCTACGGCGCGATCGAAAGGCTCAACGAGGCGTGGGCGACGGCCTTCTGGAGCCAGCGCTACACCAGCTGGGAGCAGATCGGTCCGCCGCGACAGGTCTCCTACGGCAACTTCGCCAACCCGGGCCAGCAGCTCGACTGGTGGCGGTTCTGCTCCGACGAGATCCGCGAGATCTACCGGGTCGAGGCGGCGACGGTGCGGGCCTGTTCCGACAAGCCCCTGACCACCAACTTCATGGGCTTCCGCAAGTCGCTCGACTACCGCAGCTGGGTCGACGTCGGCGACCTCGTCTCCAACGACCACTACCTCATCGCCGAGGACGAGGACCGCACGCAGCAGCTCGCGATGACCGCCGACCTGACCCGGTCGTGGGCCCACGGCGAGCCGTGGCTGCTGATGGAGCACTCCACG
>NZ_JBHVKN010000020.1:0-44100 GCF_042798075.1 Nocardioides sp. NPDC057772 | reverse complement strand
GGGCGGCGCTGAGTGGCCGAAGCCGTACGCGTTCCTGACCAGCTGTTCAGACGGCGGGCAGAGTAGAGGCGTCCTCCGCCGGGCTCGCCTCGCCCGTCTGGTCGGTCGGATCGGCGAGGTCGGCACGGTGGGACTCCCCGGCACACCAGATGGCGACCACGCTGACCAGGCAGACCGCGGCCGCGAAGGCCGCCACCAGCACAGGGTTCGAGCCGCCCGCGGCGCCGAGCAGCGACGCACCGATGATCGGCGCGAAACCGGCGCCCAGCGTCGACGCGATCTGGTAGCCCAACGAGGCTCCCGTGTAGCGGGAAGTGGTGCCGAACATCTCGCTGATGTAGGCGGCGAGCGGACCGTACATCGAGGCCTGGAGGATCGGGTTGCCGAGCACGAACCCGGCCAGCAGCAGCCAGGTGGACCCGCTGCCGATCATGAGGAGCACGGGATAGATCAGCACGGCAGTGGCGAGGGCTCCGCTGATCATCACCGGACGACGACCGATCCGGTCCGAGAGGATGGCGAACGCCGGGATCGTGACGATGTGCAGGACGGACGCCAGCCCGTGCATGACCAGGACGGTGGTCCGGCTGTGTCCGGCCTGCATCGCCAGGGAGAGGGCGAAGGTAGCGAGGAGCGACTGGATGACGAACGCGCTGGCGCCACCGAAGCAGGAAAGGATGACCTGGCGGTGCTGCTTCTGCAGCACCTCGACCAGCGGCGGCTTGGTCGGGGCAGGACGGTTGCGCGCCTGCTCGAACATCGGCGACTCGCTGACCCGGAGCCGGACGAACAGGCCGACGGCGACCAGGACCACGCTCAGGAGGAAGGGCACGCGCCAGCCCCAGGCCAGGAACTGGTCCTCGGGAAGCAGGCTGAACAGGGTCAGCACGACGGTCGCGAGCACCGCGCCGCTGGGTCCGCCCATGTTGGCCACGCTGGCGGCGAAACCACGCTTGTCCGGGTCGGCGTGCTCGAGCGCCATCAGCGCGGCACCGCCCCACTCACCTCCGACAGCGATGCCCTGCAGCACGCGCAGCGCGATGAGCAGCAGCGGCGCGAGAGAGCCGATCTGGTCGTACGTCGGGAGCACGCCCACGAGAGCGCTGGCCACACCCATGATCGACATCGTGACCACCAGCATCGACTTACGGCCCAACCGGTCACCGAAGTGGCCGAAGATGATGCCACCCACGGGGCGCGCGAGGTAGCCGGTCGCGAGCGTGCCGAACGAGGCGATCGTACCGACGAGCGGATCGAGGTTGCTGAAGAACAGCTGGTTGAACACCAGGCTCGCGGCGATGCCGTAGAGCAGGAAGTCGTAGAACTCGACGGTGCTGCCGAGGTAGCTCGACAGCAGCACCCGCCGCATGTGGCGACGGTCGCTCTGCGGCTCGGCTGTGGTGGTCTCGGACATGGTTCTTCTCTCCTGTGCGCGATGGGACGGTCGGGTGTGGGCTGGTCTGGACGGGTCAGGGGGAAGTGATCGGGATGCGCTGCAGGTCTTCGCCGATGACGAGCTCGCCGGAGAAGTGCTTGGCGGCCTCGTGCCAGCGCGGCACGTCGATGTCGCCCGGCACGAAGTGGGACAGGACGAGGGTGCGGACACCGGCCCGCTCGGCGATCTGGCCGACCTGCGGAACGGTCGTGTGCGCCGAGAGATGGTGGGCGATCATCGCGCGCTGCTGAACCGTCCGGCCGTTCTCGTAGGCCCGGGCGACGTACTCCTCGTCGATGACCTCGTGCACCAGCACGTCGGCACCGGCGGCCAGGCGCACCAGGTTCTCGCACGGCCCGGTGTCGCCGGAGATCACAACGGATCCGCTCTCGGTGTCGAAGCGGAAGGCGAAGGCAGGGGCCATCGGCGCATGCTGGACCAGCGTGGCCGACACGCGCACCCGGTCGTTCTCGAGCACGACCCAGGGTTCGACGTCGGGAGCGGAGTCGTGGTCCGGATCGATCACGACACCATCGGGAAGATCGATGTCAGCCACGGTGATCAGCTCGCGCGGGTCACGCCGCCTCGTGTCACGCATCCGATCGTTGAGATCGGTGGCATACGCCGCCTCCAGATGACGCACCATCGCGGTGAAGCCCGGCGAAGGCTCCTCCGGACGCACCAACCGCGGGACCGGACCGCCGTCGGCGACCGCGTCCGGGAAGCTCCCGCGCGAAGGCGGACCGAGGCAGATGACCGGCTCGGCGACATCCTCGAGGCCCTCGTACCAGCCGTAGTGCAACAGGTTGGCCAGGTCAGCGGTGTGGTCGGAGTGAAGGTGGGTGACGAGCACCGCGCGCAGCTGTGCCGGGCTGTGCCCGGAGCGCGCGAGCTGCGCGCCCGCACCGTAGCCGCAGTCGACCAGGTAGACATCCCCTCCCACCACCACGGCGGTGGAGATCCCGGAGCGCGTACGACGCCACCGAGGTCCGCCGGAAGTGCCCAGCAGCAACACATAGTCCTGGGAGGTCATCACATCTCCTCGTGTAAATAACGCACGTTGGCGTGTAGATTTAGAACAGAGTGATCCCAGTCACCCTCTTCTGTCAAGAGGCCGCAGGGAACGAGGACCAGCGATGGATACGGTGGAAGCCATGAGCAGCGCCGCCGAGGAGCCACCCACCAGGTCGCGCAACGTAGGCACCCAGACGCTCGCCCGCGGCCTGCGCGCCCTCGAGTTGGTGGCGACCAGCACGGATGGTGTGAGCATCCAGAACGTCGCCGCGGCGCTCGGTGTGCACCGCACCGTCGCCTACCGGCTGCTGAGCACACTGAGCGACTTCCGGCTGGTCACGCGCGGACCTGACGGCCGGTTCCTGCCCGGCGCCGGCCTCACGGCGCTGAGCCAGGGCACGCTGACGAGCTTGCGCGAGGTGGCCTCACCGCTTCTCCGCACGCTCGCGAACGAGCTGGGATCGACGGTGTCGCTGCTTGTCGCGGAGGGCGAGGAGGCCGTGGCGATCGCGGTGGTGGAACCTGTGAATGCGCGCTATCACGTCTCGTTCCGCGAAGGGAGTCGACACCCCTTGGATCGAGGGTCGGCCGGTATCGCGCTGCAGACGCTCTCTCCGCCGAGACCGACGGACCCGACCGACGTGTCCAGAGCGCGAGAGCTGGGTTTCGCCAGCACGCACGGCCAGGTCGAGCCGGGCGCCTACGGGATCGCGGTGCCCCTGCCCGCACGGTCCGGGATGCCGGCCGCCTGCGTCAACGTCATCACCTACCGAGCCGATGTCGCCGAGCGTGCGCTCGGCCCGGTCAGGCAGACCGTCGCGCACATCGCCGAGGCGTTGGGCGCCGGTCCGACACTCGACGATGTCACCGCTGAGTGACTCCCTCAGGGTCAGTCGGCGCGATCAGGCGACCCCAATCGATGCAGGAGCAGCGCCTCGGCCAGGCAGGCGTTGCGGAAGTCGCCCAGATGCAGACTCTCGTCGTAGCCATGTGCGCGCGTGTCCGGGTCCTCGACACCGGTGACCAGGAGCGCCGCGTGAGGGTACGCCGACGCCAGCAGGTGGACCAGCGGAACCGTGCCGCCCACACCGACGGTCACCGGACTCGACTCCGGCCAGGCCGCACCGAGAACGTCGAGTGCCAGCCGGTGCGCGGGGCCGGTGGGATCGGCCGCGAACGGGTGGGCTCTGATACCGGGCATCACGCGTACGCGAGCGCCGAAGGGAACAGTGGCATGGATGTGCTCGGTCAGCGCACGTAGTGCGCGGTCGGGGTCGTCGCCAGGAGCGAGCCGCATCGAGATCTTCGCGCTGGCGGTGGCAGTCAGCGCGCTGGGTGCGTCGGCAACGCTGGGACAGTCGAGGCCGGTGACCGTGATCGAGGGCTGGTTCCAAAGACGGTCTGTGAGGCTGCCGGTGCCTGTCAGGGCGACGCCGGGAAGCAGGCCGGCGTCAGTGCGGAACTGCTGCTCGTCGTACTCGACCGGACTGTGAACAGACCTGGCCACCAGGCCGGGCACCGCGACCGAACCGTCCTCGTCGTGGAGGCTGGCCAGCATCCGAACCAGCACCGCCAAGGCGTCAGGTACGGCGCCGCCGAAAGCACCCGAGTGAAGCGGATGCTCCAAGGTCGCCACCTCGACGGACGTCTCGACCAGGCCGCGCAGCGACACCGTGAGCGCCGGGGTGCCGGCCTCCCAGTTGAGAGCGTCGGCGATCACGACGACGTCGGCGGCCAGCAGGTCACGGTGCTCGGCCAGCAGGGTTGGGAGCGTCGGCGAGCCGATCTCCTCCTCGCCCTCGATGAGGACCGTGACACCCACGGGCAGGTCGGCACCGAGCGCTCGGATCGCAGCGAGGTGGACAGCGAGGCCGGCCTTGTCGTCGGCAGCTCCGCGGCCGTAGAGCCGTCCGTCTCGCTCGGTCGGCTCGAAGGGCGCTCCCGTCCACGCCTCGGGGTCCCCGGTGGGCTGGACGTCGTGGTGAGCATAGAGAAGGACGGTCGGCGCGCCTGGCGGGCCGGGACGATGCCCGATGACGGATGGCAGGCCATCCTCCGCGCGGACGACCACGACGTCGAGACCTTCGACCTCCAGCAGCCGCGCGACCGCGGCAGCGCTGCGCTCGACGTCCGGGCGGTGGCGCGGCAGCGAGCTCACCGACGGGATCCGCACCAGGCTCTCGAGGTCGGCCATCAGCGCGGGCATCCCCGCGTCGATCCGGTCGGCCAGTGTCACGAGGACTGCCGTGCCCGCATCGGCACCGGCAGTCATGAGATCGTTCTCATCCAGCCGTGGCGGTCGGGGGCGGTGCCCTCCTGGATGCCGAGCAGCGCTTCGCGCAGACGAGTGGTCCACGGGCCCGGACGGCCGTCGCCGACCACGAACTCTGCTGACCGCGTACGCACCGTGCCGATCGGGGTGACCACCGCTGCCGTGCCGCAGGCAAAGGCCTCCGTCACCGTGCCGTCCGCCGCTCCGGAGCGCCACTCCTCGAATGAGACCGGCCGTTCCTCGACGCCCAGACCGAGGTCGTCGGCCAGGATGATCAGCGAGGACCGGGTGATGCCCTCGAGAAGGGTGTCGGACACGGGTGGGGTGACCAGGGTCTGCCGGCCGCCGACCTCGCGCACCAGGAAGAGGTTCATGCCGCCGAGCTCCTCGAGCCAGCGTCTCTCGCGCGCATCCAGGAAGACCACCTGCTCCGCACCGTGCTCGGCCGCGACCTGCTGCACCAGCATGCCGGCGGCGTAGTTGCCGGCGCACTTGGCGTGTCCGGTGCCGCCTGGGTGGGCACGCGGATGGTCCTCGGAGACCCAGACCGTGATCGCATCGAAGCCTCCGGTGAAGTAGGGACCAGACGGTGAGGCGATGACCAGGAAGAGATACTCCCGCGCCGGCCGGGTGCCCAAGGTGACCTCGGTGGCGATCATGAACGGCCGCAGGTAGAGGCTGTGCCCGGGCTCTGCCGGAACGTGTTCCCGGTCGGCATCGATGAGCAGCGAGACCGCTTCGACGAAGTCCCCCTCGGGGAGCTCGGGCATCGCCATCCGCCGGGCTGAGGCCATCATTCGGGCCGCGTTGCGCTCGGGCCGGAAGAGGCGTACGCCACCGTCGGGATGCCGGTAGGCCTTCATGCCCTCGAAGATCGCCTGGCCGTAGTGGAAGACCATCGTCGCCGGGCTCAGCGCGAGGTTCTCGAAGCGGCGCAGTCGGGGCCGCTCCCAGCCCCCGGACGTCCAGCGCATCGTCGTCATGTGCGGGGTGAAGACCTGGCCGAAGCCGAGCGCGTCGGCGGGTGCCGTGGGCACGGAGGTTGGCGTGGTTGTCATGGCCATCACGCTAGGAATCCCACCGACTCCGGTGAAGGGGCCTCCTGCACAGCCGGAGCCCTCCGGGCGTGCACTCCGCCCGGCGTCAGCGCTCGCACGGCAGCGAGCAGTCCGTCGACGTCATCCGCCCGGGTATCCCATGCCGTCATCAACCGCACGACGCCGGGACCCCAGTCGCTGAAGGAGTATGTCGCCCGCAGCTGCTCCGCGACTCCCTCGGGGAGGGCGGCGAAGACGGCGTTGGCGTCGACCGGGTGGACGACGCGCACGCCTGGCGTCTCCCGAAGGCCGGCAGCGAGCCGGTCCGCCATGGAGTTCGCCTGGGTGGCGTTGGCGAGCCAGAGGTCGCCGTCGAGCAGAGCGAGCAGCTGCGCCGAGACGTACCGGGTCTTCGAAGGCAGCTGGGTGCTGGCCTTCTGTAGGAAGCCGACGCCGTCCGCCTCCGGATCGAGCACGATCACCGCCTCACCGATCATGCCGCCGTTCTTGGTGATGCCCAGGGAAATCACGTCCGCCCCTGCCGCGGCCTCGGCGAGGCCGACCCCCAGCCGAGCGGCGGCATTGGCCAGCCGCGCGCCGTCGACGTGGACCTTCCAGCCGAGCCGGTGAGCCTCCTCGGCGAGGGCGGCCACCTCGGAGGAGTCGTAGCTGGTGCCGAGCTCGGTGCTCTGGGTCAGCGACAGCACTCCCGGCTGGGCGCGGTGCCGGTTGCGGGCGTCCCGAGCGAGGTCCGCCAGGTCAGCGGGGTCGAGCCGCCCGTCGGTGGTCGGCAGGGTGAGCAGCTTGAACCCCGCGTACTCGGGGGCGCCGCACTCGTCGGTGTGCAGATGGGCGGCGTCCGCACACACGACGGCGGACCATCGTGGCGTCACCGCCTGCAGCCCGAGGATGTTGGCGCCGGTCCCGTTGAACACCGGGAACGTACGCGCGTGCCGTCCGAAGACCTCACGCACCCGCTCCTCGACAAGGGACGTATAGGGATCGGCGCCGTAGCTGGGCAGATGGCCGCCGTCCACCTCCGCGAGCGCCGCGAGGACCTTCGGGTGTGCGGCCGCGCAGTTGTCGCTCGCGAAGTCGCGTCGCGTCTCGCGTTTCCTCATCGTGCCTCCAAGAGCGCCGCCAGACCGGCCCGGAGCGCGGCGGCATCGGTGTCGACGGCGTGCAGGTCGAGCACCGCTCCGCGCTCGTCAAGATCCGCCACCAGGCCCGGATCCCCGGTGAAGGCACCGGTGATCCGACCGTGTCGCCGGGCCGCCGCCAGCGCCTCATGGATGGCGTCCAGCACCTTCTCCGAGCGCACCGGTTTCCCGAGCGAGAGGGCAAGGTCGTAGGGCCCGACGAAGATGCCGTCGATCCCCGGGATCGCCGCGATCTCGTCGGCGGCCGCCAGGCCCCGCCGCGTCTCGACCATCGGCAGCAGCAGGGGTCGCTCGGGCGCGCCGACCAGTCCGGCACGGGCATGCCCGCCGCTGCGCCTTCCTCGTGGCGGTAGATGGGCGGCAGCGACGAGACGCTCGGCCTCCGCCGCCGACTCGACCGTGGGCACGATGACCCCGTCGACGCCGGCGTCGATCGCCCGCGCCAGCGCGGCCGGGTCATGCGAACCCAGCCGGGCCAGCACCGGCGCGTCCGTGGCCCGCAGCAGCGGTGCGAGCTGGGCCAGGTGGAGGTCCCCGTGCTGGAGATCCACGCCGATCCAGTCCGCGCCGCTGCCGGCGACGACCTCGAGGCCGAACGGGGTCAGGAAGGTCACCCATAGCCCGCGGAGCGTGGCCGGCACCCCGGCGCGCAGGCTGTCGGCAAACCCCGGCGCGTCGCTCACGCCGACCGGTCCTTGGCCGGCGGCGGCAGGTACGTCGTCCGACTGGGGGTCACGCCAAGACGGACGCAGCTCTCGAGCCAGGTCACTGCGGCCCCGGTCGGGTCGACGACGGGGACCTTCATCCCGGCCGCGGCCAGCCGGTCCTGCAGCTCGGCGGCGACACCGAGCATGCCGGTGCAGCCGAGCACGATGACGTCGGCCTCGCCGGAGGTGATCGCCTCGACTGCCTGTTCCTCCAGCCGCTGCAGCAGCAGGTCACGATCTTCGAGACCGAGCACCGGCAGGTCAACGACACGGATCGTGCCGATGCGGTCCTGGATGGCGTAGCGACGTGCGAGCGAGCGCAGCATCGGCAGGACGTTGGGGAGCACCGTGATGATGCCGACGCGCTCGCCGAGGCTGAGCGCGGTGAGCACGGCAGGTTCGAAGCCGCCGACTACCGGTGCGTCGATGATCTCCCGGGCGGCGTGCACACCGGGGTCGCCGAAACAACTGATGAAGACCGCATCGACGTCGTCCTCGGCGGCCTGCGCGATCTGCTCGAGGATCCCGGGCGCGGCCAGCGCCTCGTCGTACTCCGACTCGATGCTCGCGGTCCCGCGCGCCAGAACCACTGCGTCGACCTTCGTGTCGGGAGCGGCCCAGCCGACGACCTCGGAACGGACATGATCGATCAGGCTGTCGCCGATGATCGGGAGGATGACTCGGATGTGCATGTCGTCTCCTTGGGTTGGGTGCCACCCGCTGCGGACCATCGAAGGATGAGGGGTGGATGACTCGACGCTAGGTACGCAGCGCAGCCTCCGGAATGTGCGGCCTGCCTGACTGTGCGCTGCCAGGTGGGCGAACTGCACGGTGTGTTGCGGGTTCGAGCCGCTCAAGCCCCGATCGAGCGGCATGCCACTTGCAGCGCCAGCCGCTGGCTCGGATCGTCGAGGTCGACGCCCAGCCTGTCTCGCACCTGTTGCAGGCGTGCCGTGACGGTGTTGCGGTGAACGCCCAGCGCTTCGGCCACGAGCACCACCGAACCACCGCTCTCGAGGTAGGCACGGAGCGTGGCCAGCAGAGACTCGCTCGAGCGCAGCGGCGCCAGTGCGGTCTCAGCGAACGCACGCGTCACCTCCGACTGCTGCCAGGTCGCGAGCAGACGCGCGACTCCGAGCTCGTCGGAGTGCTCGACGGCCGGCCGGAAATCGTGACTCGAGGCGAGATGAGCCGCGTCCCGAGCCTCGGCGAGCGTCTCTGCCAGGCCACCGGGGCCGCGATGGGCACGACCGATGCCCACCACCAGACCCCACTCCCGCGGCAGCGCAGCCGTCACCAGACGTACGGCGCGCAACAGCGCCCGAGCATCGGCGGTGCCGGGCTCGACCTCAGTGCTGCTCCACAGCGCCCAACCGTCGCCGCGGTCGACCGCCTCCGTCAAGGCGATGCCATGCTCGACGAGGGCTGCGTGCAACCGCGCCGGTACGGCTGCCTGCTGATCGCTCCCGGTCCGGACATCGCAGGAGGCGTGCAAACCCACGTGCCAGTCCGACAGCTGCCACCCCACCGAGACCGCACCCTCGACGACATCGCGGCTCACCGAGTCGCGGCCGGCGAGGACTTCCGAGAGCAGCCGAGCACGAAAGAGGAGGTCGCGGTCTGCGTGCGCTCGCTGGGCAGTGAGCCAAGAGCGCAAGAAGGGCTCGGTGGTGGCGAGCCCCGCGGCCAGCACGCCCACTCGCGACTCGGCTGCCCTCTCGACCCGGCAGGCGAGCCACGCCGCCGGACGATTCCCGTCCGGGTCGAGGACCGGATGCACGAGGACACCACGACCACGCTGTACCACCGGCCGGTCGAGGTGCAGGGTCTCGTCGAGCTCCATCGGCGTACCGATCAGGTTCGTGCCGTCGGACGTCACCAGCGCGAGCGGCGCCTCGAGCACCGCCTCAGCCGCCGCCACGATGTCCTGTCCGGTACGGCGCGGCGCCAGCTGCCGCAGCAGCCGCTCGACAACACGGGCACGGACCAGCTCAGACGCCCGCACGCGGGGAGTCAGCTCCTGGACGAGGACAACCGGGTCCGCGTTCTCCAGCCAGAGCACCGGGATCTCCAGTCGGTCGGCGAGCCGGACGCTCGAGAGCAGCGGCCTGACGGATGCGCCGACAACGAGCAGCCCGGCCGCACCGGCGTCCCCGGTCCGGCGCACCAGCGCATCGAGGCGGTACGGCGGGGTCACCGGTTCCGGTCCGCACACCACGAGGTGATCCTGGACCGAGGCCGGCTCCCCGGTCCACCACCGCACGTCGGCGACCTCACGCTCCAGCCCTGCGGCCCCCGCCAGCACGCTCACGTCGGAGAGGATCGGCTCGGCAAGCAGTTCAGCGACGCTTGGCAGGTTCATGGCACGGGCTCGTCGAGGTGGAGGCCGAACGCCACCGGGCCGACTGCTTCGACCGCCTCCGGTGGCCAGGGGTGCAGCGCAGAGAGTGTGGCCAGGACGACCGACTGCCCGAACCGGATTTCATCGGTCCGAATAGGGCAGCGGGCCCGATGGTCCAGCGCCACGATGACCTCCGGCGCCCGGACGATCGTCCGGCCGTCGATGGTGACTGCGAGGTATTCCTCCATGTGGTCCACTCGCACGACGCTGCCGCTGCGACGGTCGATGAGGGTGATGCTGCCAGGCTCACGACCCGAGCGTGGCCGGACCTGGTCGACCCGCCCCTCACAGAGCAACCGACCACCGATCCGTTCGGCCACCACGTCGGCCGGAGCGTCGCCATCGACCGAGAGGAAGACGCGCCCCAGGCCCACGCATGCGCTGAGACTGCGCCGTACGCCGTGATCGACCAGGGTGCCGGCCGCCGCAGGGAACATCGCCAACGTCGCCGCGCCTCCGAAGGCGGCGGCAGAGGACACCATGAGGGCCTGGGCTGCGGCAGCCGACGATCGCGTGACCACGACCGTGTCGCCCAAGGGACCGACCACGGCCATCGGCGCGATGTGGTGGCCGGCGATCGTGAGGGTCGCCTGATCGAGCCGCGGGAAGGCCCGGCCCATCAGGTCGCCGTCGATCACGGGAACACCCAGGCGGGCGGCAGCGACCACGCCCATCAGAGCGTTGAGGCCGCCGATCTCGATCACTCCGACCGCCGCGAGCCGGCCGCCGATCTGGGCCACCACTGCCTCGACTGCCTGGGCACAGTCGTCCGGATCAACCAACCGCTCGGCCAGTACGTCCGGAGCCCCACAGACACCGGCGTGCACGACCAGCGCATCGGCCGCCAGTTCCTCGGCCCCGACGACGGGCACCGCCGCGGCGCCCTCATCCTCCAGGAGCATGCGCCGAAGCAGCATCGAACCGAGCGTGACGTCACCGCCACCGCCGGATCCCAGCAGGGTGGCGCCGGATGCGAGCGCGTCGACGTGCTCCGCGGTGATCATGCGGAGCACGTCGTACGACATCTCGTTCATCCGCCGATGATCGCATCAAGCGCGTCAGACCGGCACGTATTCGTGGTCGTAGCCGAAGTACGAGGGCCCGGCCAGCTCGAGCCCCTCGGCACTGCGCCAGCGCGGATCACAGGGAGCGGCGACGACACTGACCCGGAGGCCGTAGCGCAGCGTCTCCGTGGTCACCGGCTCCCCGGTGTCCGTGTCGAGGAGGCAGATCAGATCCGGGACGCTCACGACGACGTCTCCGTCGCGGCTCGCCACGAGGTTCTCGTTCTGGAACGCCACCTCCATCCGCGAGCCGAGATCGTCGGCGAGACCCTCGAGGACTGCCTCTCCTCGGGCGAACCCGCCCTGGGTGCCACGCTGGACATCGACGATCTTCCCGCGGAACACCACACGCCCGCCCATCACCTCCGTTGCGGCAACCACAGGATCGCGATGCTGCTCGCCGGCTTCACGGATCGCGGCGCCGAGACGCTGGCAGAGCGTCATGGTCCCGTGCACCATGAGGTCTTTCACCTGCCGCCCGGTCAAGACATAGAGGCTCACCGCGGCACTGCAGCCCATCTCGATGGTCACGCCGCGAGCGAAGCGCTCGGCCCAGCCGTTGGAGACCGTCTCGAGGCTGACCGCGTTGCCGCGCTCGTCGGCGATCGCCATCGGGGTGGCTGCGACGCCGCCCAGCGTCGGCAGCAGCATCTGCAGCTCCGGGAAGGCCCGACCCATGCCGTCGGCGTCGATGAGAGGAAGACCGAGCTCGGCCGCCGCCACGAACGGGATCAACGAGTTGAGGCCGCCCGCCTCGATGGAGACGGTGTACGCGGCCTTCTTGCCGATCAGCTGCTCGAGCGCCTGGAGGGACGCGGTCAGCTCGGCCCCGGAGGGCAGCTTCTCCAGCATCACCGTCGGCGCCCCCATGAAGGCGGTCGGGATGACGACGGCGTCGTCGTCGATCTCCGCCGGGTCGATCAGCTGCACGGGCCCGTGGCGCAGCAGCGCCTGCTGGGCGAGCAGCCGGCCGACGTACGGATCGCCGCCGCCGCCGGTGCCGAGGACCGCGGCGCCGCGCGCCATGTCCGGCAGGTCCAGTGGGGTGATCTCACGCATCGTTGCCTCCCAGGCTCAGCTCTCCGACCGCCTTGACCCGGATCCGGGTGGCGTTCCCCGGCAGGTACGCCAGGGGTACTTCCTCGATGTCGACGACCCGCACCGACCCGGGACGGGCACCGGCCGCGACCGTACGGTCGACAGCCTCCTGCCGGGCCTCGTCCAGCACGGCGTCACGCCTTCCCTGCTCGACCGAGAAGACTCGGTCGACCTCGCCCCCGACCTCGGCGATGGCCGCGCCGATGGCGTTGGCGACGGCGTGGTGCTCGGGCCGCACGACGACCGAGGCTCCGTCGAGCTGCTCGGGCACCAGGATGCTGCCGCCACCGACGGCGACCACCGGGATCGGTTCGGCCGAGAGCCTCATCCGGTCCACGACCTCGGCGATCCGGACGGCCACCCCGTCGAGGGCGGCCCGCACGACGGCGGGGTCGAGGTGTGCGACCCGACCCGCGTCGCCGATGTCGGCGCGGCCCGCAGCCACGGCGAGGTCGGTGGCGGTGAGCCGGTCGCCGCCGAAGACCAGAGCCTGCTCGGTGAGCCGGTAGCCGACGCTCTGCGGCCCCACCTCGGGGATCGGTCCGGAGCCGACGTGGCTACCGCCGCCGATACCGACCGAAAGCACGTCCGGCATCCGGAAGTTGGTCTGGATACCCGCAACGGCGACGTCGGTCGACGCCTCTCGCGGGAAGCCGTTCTGCAGGATGCCCACATCGGTCGTCGTCCCGCCGATGTCGACCACCGCACAGGAGCTCTGCTCGGACAGGAAGGCCGCACCACGCATCGAGTTGGTGGGACCGGAAGCGAAGGTGGCCACCGGGTAGCGGCGAGCGTGGTCGACATCCATCAGGGTTCCGTCGTTCTGGCTGAGGAAGACGGGCGCCTGGATGCCGGCACCGAGCACCGTCTCGGTCAGACCCGTCGTCACGTGCTCGGCCAGCTCCCGAAGAGCGGCGTTGACGATGGTCGCGTTCTCTCGGCCGAGCAGGCCCATGCGCCCGATCTCGTGAGAGAGGCTTACCGGAGCGCCGGGCAGCTGCTCGGCGACGATCTCGGCGGCCCTCAGCTCGAACTCGGCGTTGACGGGCGAGAAGACCGAGGAGATCGCGAACGAACGGGCGCCGCCCTGGACGGCCTTCTCGAGCACGTCGCGGAACTCCTGGTCGTCGAAGTCAGCGATCCGCGACCCGTCGTACTCGTGACCGCCATGGCACAGGTAGCTGTGTCCGCCGATGGTCTTCGCCAGCGCCGCCGGCCAGTCCACCAGCGGCGGCAGCGCACTGGTGGCCGGGAGCCCGAACCGGATGGCCGCCGTCGGCGCCAGCCGGGAGCCTTCGACGAGGGCGTTGATGAAGTGGGTGGTGCCGATCATCACTGCGGCGACGTCGGCCGGGTCGAACCCCGATGCCTCCCGCAGTCGGGCGATCGCGTTGACGATGCCGGTCGTGACGTCGGCGGTGGTGGATGCCTTGGTCGCGGCCAACACCCGCTGCCCGTCGATCAGGACGGCGTCGGTGTTGGTCCCTCCGACGTCGATACCGAGTCTCAACATGGTGTCTTCCTTGCTCGATTGGGTTGCCGGCTCAGGCGCTGGCGGGAACGGTCGGTGTGGGGTCGACGGGGTCGGTTCGCGACACACCCAGCCCACGGACGAGGCCGAGCTTCGCGGCGATGCCATAGAGGACGAGTGCGGCGATCACGGAGTTGATCGAGGGGATGCCCCAGGTGACGTAGTGGCCGATCACCGAGGCGGCGATCCAGATGACCAGGCTGGTCGGCACCCACGTGGGTGCCGTGGCAGGTAGGCCGTCGACGGCCCTGGAGCCGTCGAGCTCGCCGCGCCAGGTCCGGACGAGGAAGTACTCGGCGACCATGATCCCCGCGATCGGCGGGAAGATCACACCCAGCAGGATCAGGAAGTCGGTGAAGCTGTTGAGAATTCCTGCGGCTCCCGCGATCGAGCCGGCGATCCCGACGATGAGCGTCACTGCCGCACGGTGTACGCGCCACCCGAAGGCCTGATCCAGAAAGTTCACGATCCCCAAGGAAGCCGCGTACAAGTTCCAGTCGTTGATCTTCAAGGTCGCGGCGATGATCACCAGGGTCCCCAGAAAACCCGAGGTCGAGGTGACGATCGCGATGACATCGTTGGTACGCAGGGCGAGGGCGAGCAGCACGCCGATGAGTCCGATGACGTACTCGCCGATCGAGATGCCGACGACAGTCTGCTTGACCACGTCTCCGGGTGTCCGGTTGAAGCGACTCATGTCCGGAGTGATCACCGCGCCGACGATGAAACCGCCGGCGACGATCGACGTGCCCTGGATCAGGCTCAGCTGCGGACCGGCGGGGGCGGCCGCGAGCAGGTCGCCGAAGTCGTGACGAGAGAGCTCGCTCACGATCGACCACCCGGCGAGCAGGAGGAAGGCGGGCACAGTGACGTACGCCGTCCAGGCCATTTTCTCGAAGCCGAACACCACGATCGCGGTCACGGCCAGGCCGAACACCAGCGCCCAGGCCCACAGCGGGAGCACGCCTACGAGGTTGGTCAGCCCCTGTGCGGATACCGCGTTCTGGATCCCGAACCACCCGATCGCGCTCACGCTGATGGCCAGGCCGATGACCGACGAGCCCGCGCGGCCGAAGCCGGTCCAGCGAGCCAGCACCGAGGTGGAGAGACCCTCACGCTGGCCGGCGATGCCGGTGAAGATGGTGAGGATCTCCAAGATCACCGCGCCCAGGGTGATGGCGAGGACGGCGTTCCAGAAACTCATGCCGAAGCCGAGTGTGGCGCCGATCAGGAAGCTGGCCAGCGAGCTCAGCATCCCGAACCGTTGAACTGCGATCGAGAACCAGTGGTAGCGCTCGTCCTGCGGCACACGACTGAGTGCGTAGTCGTCGTGCTCAGTGGTTGATCCCATGGGAACCTCCAGAGGGAATGTCTTTCCCGCGACGCTAGAGCGCCAAAGTGAGGTCGGTCACTATGCAAGTCGCCTCGATATAGGCGTACAACAAGGCATGCCGCACAGGCCGGTGTCTCGACTGTCAGATCAGCCCGTGCGCAGGTACGAGCCCTTCTACTGGCGGACCCGTGACACACACGTCCGGGAACGCCGCGAAATGGCAGAAGCCCCAGGTCGATGACCTGGGGCTTCTCACGTGCGCGAGGGGGGAGTTGAACCCCCACGTCCTTTCGGACACACGGACCTGAACCGTGCGCGTCTGCCTATTCCGCCACTCGCGCGTGCAGCAGAGGAAACGTTAGCCCACGCGCGGCCACCGACCCAAAACGACGGCACCCCGCTCGCCTTGACGCTGGTGGTCACCGGATCGTGGGAGGATCGAAACCACGCAGAATGCGGGAAGTGGCAGATCCCCTGGGGTACACCGATACGATCGGGCCGAATCCGGTGGGACCACTATGCCCGCACGCGACTGACCACCCCGACCCGACCGGCCCACCCGGCACCTGAGAGGAGCGCAACAACGTGAGCGGCCTGCAGAAGTTCGAGCAGAAGCTGGAGCAGCTCATCTCAGGCGCTTTCGCCAAGGCGTTCCGGTCCGAGGTGAAGTCGGTGGAGATCGTCGCCGCGCTCCAGCGCGAGATCGACAACAACGCCCAGGTGCTCAGCCGCCAGCGGCGCCTGGTCCCCAACGACTTCTTCGTGGAGCTGTCCTCCAGCGACCTGGGCAAGCTGGAGTCCTACGGACCCCACCTCAAGGAAGAGCTGAAGCGCCAGCTGATGGACCACGCCGAGGCGCAGGGATTCGTCTTCCCGGGCCGCGTGAACATCGAGTTCGGCGAGGCGAAGGACCTGACCATCGGCCGGTTCCGGGTGCGCAGCCGCGCCCAGGCCGCGGTCTCCGGTGGCGACATGAGCGACACCCAGGTCAGCCGTGCGCAGGCCTACCTGGAGATCAACGGCACCCGGCACCCGCTCCACGGCAACCTCGTCGTGGGACGAGGCACCGACGCCGATCTGCGCATCAACGACCCGGGGATCAGCCGCCGCCACATCGAGTTCCGCTCGAAGCCGGCCGGCGACCGCGTGCGGGTCGAGGTCTACGACCTCGGCTCGACCAACGGCATGCTGATCAACGGGCAGAAGATGGCGAGTGCCACCTTGGACGACGGCTCTCAGGTGCGCATCGGCACCACCGTCATCACCGCGCACATCGTGGAGGAGCGCCGTTGAGTGAGTTGACCCTGTTCCTGATCCGGGTCGCCTATCTGGCGATCCTGTGGATCTTCGTGCTGGCCGCGCTGTCGGTGATCCGTTCCGACATGTTCGGCGCGCGGGTCACCAACGCCTCCGCCGGCCAGCCGGCCGCACCGGGTCGCGGCAAGTCTCCTGCGGCGCGGGCACCTCGTCGCGGCGTACCCACGCATGTCGCGGTCACCACCGGTTCCAACGCCGGCGTGACCGTGCCTCTCTCGCAGGCACCCATCGTCATCGGCCGCGGCAGCGATGCCGCGATCATCCTCGACGACGACTACGCCTCCACCCGCCACGCCCGGATCGCCGTCTCCGGCGACCAGTGGTTCGTGGAGGACCTCGGATCGACCAATGGCACCTACATCGGGTCCGTCCGGATCAATCAGCCGACCGCCATCTCGCTCGGAACCCAGGTGCGGATCGGTAAGACAATCCTGGAGCTGCGCAAGTGACCGCTGCGACCGACCCGACCCCCGATCCCGCTCCTGTCCGTGGCTCTGCCGACGGACGCCCGTTTCGCCTCGAGTTCGCCGCGATCTCGGACGTCGGCCGCGTCCGCAAGGACAACCAGGACAGCGGGTACGCCGGCCCCTGGCTGCTGACCGTCTGCGACGGCGTCGGCGGCGCCGCTCGCGGTGACATCGCCTCCAGCACGGCCGTCCAGCAGCTGCGCAAGCTCGACGAGGAGCCGGCTCCCGGCCTGGTCGACGACGACCTGATCGGCCTGGTCTCCCACGCGCTCCACATGGCCCACGACGAGATCGGCCACCTGGTCGACCACGACCCGACGCTCAACGGCACCAGCACGACCTCGACCGTCGGCCTGTTCGACGGCTCCAAGCTGACCGTCGGCCACGTCGGCGACAGCCGTGCCTACCTGCTCCGCAACGGCGCGATCCACCAGGTCACCCATGACCACACCTTCGTCCAGACGCTGCTCGACGAGGGGAGGATCACGGAGGAGGAGGCCAAGACCCATCCCCACCGCAACCTGATCCTCAAGGCCCTCGACGGCACCCGCGAGCTCGAGCCCGACCTGTTCATCGTCGACCTCGCCGCCGGCGACCGGCTGATGTTCTGCAGCGACGGCGTCTGCGGCTACGTGGACGACCCGCGGATCGCCGACATCCTGGCCACCGGCACCCCGGAGTACGCCGCCGTCGAGCTGGTCCGGGTCTCCCTCGACTCCGGCAGCACCGACAACGTGACCTGCGTGGTCGCCGATGTGGTGCCCAGTGACACCGTTCCGTCGGCCGGCCCCGAGGCCCAGATGGTGGGTGCGGCGGCCGAGCTCAAGAAGAAGACCACCAGGACCGGGCAGATGACCGCCCTGTTCCGCGGTCACCGGATGGGCGACACCGGCGAGCTGGACCCGATCGACGAGGAGATCCCCGACGGCGCGATCGCGGCCGACCCGGAGGAGATGCGCTACGCCCTCCAGGCGCCCGCCAAGTATCTGAAGCTGCGCTGGGCCTTCGGGCTGCTGACCCTGCTCGGTGTCGTCTGGATCGCCGCCGCGACCGCGTTCGTCTGGTCGCAGAACCAGTGGTACATCGGCGAGCAGGAGGGCAACGTCACGATCTTCCGTGGTGTGCCCACCACCATGATCGGCTTCGACCTCTCCGAGCCCTACCAGACCTCGGACCTGAAGGTCTCCGACCTGGCCGAGACCTACCAGAACCAGCTCGAGGACGGCATCCACAGCAAGGACCTGGCCGGCGCCCAGGAGAAGGTGCAGTCGCTGGCCGACCAGAGCGCCGCAGACGCGGGAAGCGGGTCATGAGCGGTTTTACGCCGGCGAGCTCGATGCCCGTCTTCGTCCACCGGTCACGCCGTGGGGCGGAGCTGGTCCTACTGCTCCTCGCCCTCGCGGTCGGGATCGGCGCCTACGCCGCGGTCGGCCTCGGGGTGCAGGAGAAGATGCCGGTCGACCTCGTCGGCTACGGCACGTGGCTGGTCGCGCTCCTGGTGGCGGCCCACATCGGCGTACGCCTGATGGCTCCGTACGCAGACCCCGTGCTGCTTCCGCTGGTGGCGATGCTCAACGGGTTCGGCCTGGCGGTCATCCACCGGCTCGACCTGGCCATGAAGGCGGGTGACGGCGTCTTCGCCCGTCAGCAGCTGATCTGGATGACCATCGGCATCGTGCTGTTCCTGATCACGCTCTTCGTGGTCCCCGATCACCGGATGCTGCAGCGGTTCACCTACACCGCCGGCCTCGCCGCGGTGGTCCTGCTGATCCTGCCGATGCTCCCGCTCATCGGCAAGGAGATCAACGGCGCCCGGATCTGGATCAACATCGGTCCGGTGGGCTTCCAGCCCGGTGAGGTCGCCAAGGTCCTGCTGGTGATCTGCTTCGCGGGCTACCTGGCGGTCCACCGCGACGCGCTCGCCCTGGCCGGACGCCGCTTCGTCGGCATCGACCTGCCCCGCGGCCGCGACCTCGGCCCGCTGCTGATGATGTGGGTGATCAGCCTCGCGATCCTGGTCCTGCAGCGCGACCTCGGCTCCAGCCTGCTCTTCTACGGCCTCTTCGTGGTGACGCTCTACGTGGCGACCGAGCGCAAGGGCTGGATCGTCGTCGGTGGGCTGCTCTTCGCCGGCGGGGTCTTCGCCGCGCTCAGCCTCTTCAGCCATGTCCGCGTCCGCGTGCTGACCTGGCTCAACCCGTTCGACTACTACCCTGAGCCGCTCAACGGCACCTCCTCGGGGCAGCTGGTCGAAGGGCTGTTCGGGATGGCTTGGGGCGGCATGATCGGTCGTGGCTTCGGCTCCGGCGAGCCCTGGCGAGTCCCCTACGCCAACTCCGACTTCATCATTCCGGCGATCGGCGAGGAACTCGGCCTGACCGCGCTCCTCGCGCTGCTGCTCTGCTACGGCCTGATCGTCGAGCGCGGCCTGCGCACGGCGATCGTGGCCCGCGACGACTTCGGCAAGCTGCTCTCCGTCGGTCTGGCCACCTCGGTCGCGCTGCAGACCTTCGTGGTCGTCGGGGGCGTGACCGGCCTGATCCCGCTCACGGGTCTGACCACACCGTTCCTCTCGTATGGTGGATCTTCGCTGGTCGCCAACTGGGTGATCGTGGCCTTGCTGTTGCGCGTCTCGGACCAGTCGCGCCGTCCGCTGCCGACTGCGCCGTCCGACGAAGACCTCGCCGCTGAGGAGACCCAGATCGTCAAGCTCGACAAAGGGGCGATGACCAAGTGAACCGCCCCATCCGCACGCTCAGCGTCGGCTGCCTGATCCTGTTCGTGGCGCTGATGCTGAACCTGACGTACGTCCAGTTCTTCAAGGCGAGCTGGTACAACAACCGCGCCGACAACCGAAGGGTCACCGAGGAGGCCTACTCCCAGCAGCGCGGCGACATCCTGGTGGGCAAGAGGGCGATCGCCACCAGCAAGCCGAGCGACGACAAGTATGAGTGGCTGCGCACCTACCCCGGCGGCAAGAAGTACGCCCCGATCACGGGTTTCATGTCCTACTCCTACGGCCAGACCGGGATCGAGAGGTCCCAGGACTCGGTGCTGTCGGGCAAGGACAACAAGCTCTTCACCAACCGCCTGGTCGACCTGGTCACCAACTCCGAGCCGGCCGGCGGCAACGTCGAGCTGACCATCGACCCGAAGGTCCAGGACGCTGCGTACGAGGGTCTGACCGCTCTCGGTGAGGACGTCCAGGCGGCCGCAGTCGCGATCGAGCCGACGACGGGCGCGATCCTGGCGATGGCGTCCACCCCGACCTACAACCCCGACCGGCTGGCGACCCACGACTTCGCCGCCGCGGGGAAGTCCTACAACCAGCTTTCGAAGAACGACGACGAGCCGCTGCTCAACCGTGCCATCCAGACCGCGCTGCCGCCGGGCTCGACCTTCAAGCTCGTCACCGCCGCAGCCGCGATCGAGAACCTCGACATGGACGGCGACAGCAAGGTCTACGGCGGTGCGTCCCTCGACCTGCCCGGCACCACCACCGACCTGCCCAACCTCAACGGCAGCAGCTGCGGTGGCGAGGAGATCACCCTCACCCGCGCTCTCGAGGTCTCCTGCAACACCGCCTTCGGCCAGCTCGGCATGGAGCTCTCCGACGAGGAGATGCAGGACCAGGCCGAGGCCTTCGGGTTCGGCCAGGACTACCTCGACGACCTGCGCCCGCTGGCCAAGAGCCAGTACCCCACCAACGACGGCAAGGCCGAGCAGGCCCGAGCCGCGATCGGCCAGCAGAGCGTGATCGCGACCCCGCTGCAGATGGCGATGGTCTCCGCCGGCATCGCCAACGGCGGCGAGGTCATGAAGCCCTACCTCGTCGACCGCGTCACCTCCTCCTCGCTCGACGTCATCGACCAGGGCAATCCGACGACGATCGACAACCAGCCCGCCGTCTCACAGGACACCGCCGAGATCCTGACCCAGATGATGGTCAGCACCGTCGACAACGGCACCGCCGAGGCGGCCGCGATCGACGGCGTGAGCGTCGCCGGCAAGACCGGCACCGCCCAGACCACGCCGGACAAGCCACCGTACGCCTGGTTCACCTCGTTCGCCCCGGCGGAGAACCCCTCCATCGCGGTCGCCGTGATGGTCCAGAAGAGCGGCACCGAACGCAGCGAAATCGCCGGCGGACGGCTGGGCGGCCCAATCGCGAAGGCCATGATGGAGGCAGCGATCTCATGAGTCGTTACGTATTCCACGAGCTCATCGGCACCGGCGGGATGGGCGAGGTGTGGCGGGCGACCGACACAACGCTCAACCGCGAGGTCGCGATCAAGCTCCTCAAGCCGGAGCATGCCGAGGACCCGATCGGCCGGTCCCGCTTCGAGTCCGAGGCGAAGCATGCCGCCGCGCTCCACCACCCCAACGTGGTCGCCGTCTACGACGTCGGCGAGATGCCGACCGCCTCCGGTCTGATGCGCCCGTTCCTGGTGATGGAGCTGGTCGACCACAAGCCGCTCTCCGAGCTGCTCCGTGACGGCCGTCCCCTGGACCCCGAGGTCGTACGCGACCTCCTCGGTCAGGCCGGCGACGCGCTGGCCGCCGCTCACCGGGCCGGCATCGTGCACCGTGACGTGAAGCCCGCCAACCTGCTGATCACCCCGCAGCGGAAGGTGAAGGTCACCGACTTCGGCATCGCGCGTGCCCAGGCGTCGACCGGCATCACCGGCACCGGCCAGGTGATGGGCACGCCGCAATACCTGAGCCCCGAGCAGGCACGCGGCGAGAAGGCCACCCCGGCTTCCGACGTCTACTCCCTCGGCGTGGTCGCCTTCGAGTGCCTGGCCGGCTACCGGCCGTTCCAGAAGGAGACCCCGGTCGCGACCGCGATCGCCCACCTGCACGACCCGGTGCCGCCGCTGCCCGACCACGTCCCCGCCGATCTGGCCGCGGTCGTGATGAGAAGCCTGCAGAAGGACCCGACCCTCCGCTACGCCGACGCCGCCGCGTTCACGACCGCGATGATCGGTCACGGCGCCGCCGACGCGGATGCCGACGCGACCACCGTCGTCGCCGCCGCGCCCGGTGACGCGACCGCGACGTCGGTCATGGACCCGGTGCCCTCGCCCACCCAGAACTACGTCGGCATGCAGGGTGGTGCCGGTGGCCTTGAGGGCCCGCCGCCGCCCCGCTACCAGGACCCCTACGACCGCTACGACGAGGACGAGGACCAGCGGCCCTGGTACAAGAAGCCGTTCAACATCGTCGTGCTCGTGATGCTGGTGGCCGTGATCATCGCAATCATCTGGATCATCTCGACCCTCGCCGCCGACCCGGAGACGCCTCCGGCCAACGACAGCTCGACCACTCCTTCGGTCTCTGCGACCCCGACCCCGTCGGAGGAGCCCGAGGAGGAGCCGAAGCCCGTCGAGATCGACGAGGACGACTACATCGGCCGCAACGTCGACGAGGTGCGCGCCGAGCTGTCCGACCTCGGCCTGAACGTCAAGGTGACCGTCCAGGACAACGACGGCAGCTACGAGCCCGACACCGTCGCCGGCCTCGACCCGACCCGCAACCTCTACGAGGGTGACCCGATCACCATCCGCTACTACGGCGAGCGTCCGGTGGTCGAGCCCACTCCCACCGAGGAGGAGCCTGACGAGGAGGAGACCGACGAGGAGGAGCCGACCGACGGCGAGTCCTCCGGCGACTGGGGCATCCCGGACCTTCCCGGCGACGAGAACACCGACGGCGGCGGCAACGGGAACGGCAACGGGGGCGGCAATGGCTGAGGGAGCTCTCCTCGCCGGTCGCTACGAGGTCGGCGAACTGCTCGGCCGAGGCGGGATGGCGGAGGTCCGCAAGGGCACCGACCACCGGCTCGGCCGCGTGGTCGCGATCAAGCGGCTGCGGATGGACCTCGCCAGCGATGCGACCTTCCAGGCACGCTTCCGGCGCGAGGCACAGTCCTCGGCCAAGCTCAACCACCCCTCGATCGTGTCGGTCTACGACACCGGCGAGGAGAAGACCGACGACGGTGTCGCCCAGCCCTACATCGTGATGGAGTACGTCGCCGGCCGCACGCTGCGCGACGTGCTCCGTGAGGGTCGCAAGATCCTGCCCGAGCGGGCGCTGGAGATCAGCTCCGACGTACTCAACGCTCTCGACTACAGCCACCGCAACGGGATCATCCACCGCGACATCAAGCCGGGCAACGTCATGCTGACGCCGGCCGGTGACGTCAAGGTGATGGACTTCGGCATCGCCCGGGCGCTCAACGACGTCCAGTCCACGATGACCCAGACCGCGGCCGTCGTCGGCACCGCGCAATACCTCAGCCCCGAGCAGGCTCGCGGCGAGCAGGTCGACGCCCGTTCCGACGTCTACTCGGCCGGCTGCCTCCTCTACGAGCTGCTCACCGGCCGCCCGCCGTTCGTCGGCGACTCGCCGGTCTCGGTGGCCTATCAGCACGTGCGCGAGCACGCCCAGCCTCCGTCGGTCCACGACCCGTCGCTGCCCCGTGAGCTCGACGCGATCGTGATGAAGTCGCTGGCCAAGCGGGTCGAGGACCGCTACCAGTCGGCGCAGGCGATGCGCACCGACATCGAGCGCTACCTCGCCGGACGTCCGGTCCAGGCGACCGTGCCACCCAGCATCGACCAGACCCAGGTCGCTCAGAACCGCGCCGTCGCCGGCGATCCCTACGGCGACCCCACCAACGGCGGCTACTACTCGCCCCAGGACGACCGGCCCGACGGGCCGCGTCCGTGGGTGCTCGTGCTGCTCGGTCTCGTCATCATCGGCCTGATCGCGGTGGGTGCCTACTTCCTGCCGACGGCCCTCGGCCCCCAGACCACGCCCGCGCCCGACGTCACCGGCCTGACCCAGGAGAAGGCGATGGCCGAGCTCAGCGCGGCCAAGCTCAAGGGCGACGTGAAGCAGGAGTCGAGCGACACCGTTGCGGTGGGTGTGGTGATCTCGCAGGACCCGCCCGCCGGCCAGGACGTCGAAGAGGGCAGCACCGTCACCCTGACGGTCTCCACCGGGCCGCCCAACCGGGAGATGCCCAACGTGATCGGGTCGCCGCAGAAGACGGCCAAGCAGCTGCTGGAGAACGATCCCTACAACTTCACGGTGAAGATCGAGACGGAGGACTCCGACCAGCCGAAGGGCACCGTGATCGAGTCCGACCCGGTCGACGGCGAGAGCGTCACCACCGGCAAGGCGACGGTCGTCACCCTCACCGTCTCCAAGGGCCCCAACAAGGTCCCGAACGTCGTCGGGAAGACCGCTGAGGAGGCGAAGGAGATCCTCCGCGCTGCCGGCTTCACGCCGGTCGTCAAGGAAGAGCCCAACACCGACAAGCCCAAGGACACCGTCGTGGAGCAGTCCCCCGACAAGGGCACTCCGCTCGCACAGGACGGCGAGGTGATCATCTTCGTCTCGACGAAGGAAGAGGCCCTGCCGAGCTGTCAGACGCTGGTGCCGGGCACCGACCCGGCCAACCCGTCGGCGTCGGCCACCCAGACCGCCGAGCCTGGCGACCCGCCGACGTGTGACCCGGCGCTCCCGCCGAGCACGCCGGCAGCGCCCTGATCAACGATGGTCGAGCCCGCGAGCGCAAGCGAGCGGTGTCGAGACCGACACGGTCCCGTCGAGCGCCGATGGGACCGTGCTGGTCGCGACGCGCCTCCAGCGGCTCGACCTACACTCAGTTGTCCTGAGGCAGGGGCTTCGCGTACTTCACCTCGAGCAGGCCGTCGTAGGCCGGCGCGGTGAGGTAGGTCAGCGGCTTGAGGAACCAGCCGATCTGGACGTTGGGGTCACGAGCGTCGGCCCGGTAGTTCTGCACGTGGTCGTCACGGTCGATCGCCGCCTGCAGCCGGTCGGGGTCGCCGACCGCCTCGATGACGTACGGCTGGGGGTAAGGGACGCCGTCGAGCTGCACCGTGCTGCCGGAGCACTTGATGCCAGTGGTGGTGATGATCCGCTTGCCTGCGATCGTGATCGCCTCGGCGCCGCCGGCCCACAGCGCGTTGACGACGGCCTGGATGTCCTGCTGGTGCACGACCAGCGAGTTGGGGTCGTCGCCGGTGTAGTTCTCCTGGACCTCCGAGGGAGCGTCGCCGAGGACGATCTGCATGCCTGCTCCGCTGTGGTCGGAGGTGCCGGCCGGGTCGGCGAGCCTTTTGGACTGGTTCTGGAGCTTCTTGACGTCCTTGTCGGTGACCCCGCTGGTCAGGTGGTCGACCTCGCTCTGCAGGTCGGCCAGCTGGGCCTCGAGGCGGTTGTAGCGGGCCCGCTCGCCGTCGACGAGCGTCGCCAGGTCCTCGTAGCGTCCTGGGCGCAGGTCGGTGCCGTCCGCGTTCACGAAACTCACCGCCAGCAGGCCGCCACAGAGCAGCACCACGACGGGCGTACCGACCCTCCAAGAGGTGGCGCGGGACCAGCGCTTTGGTTTAGAGGTGGGGTTAGCCTGGGTTCCGGAGCTCACGACCATTAGGGTATGCGCAGCAATCACATTTGTCTGAGGAGCATCACCCGTGGCCAAGCTCAAGCTCTCGAAGAAGAGTGATCTCGACCTGCCCAAGGACCCGATCTTCACTCCGCGCTTCGGGATCGCCCTGTTGCTGATCGCCCTCGGCATCGGCTGGATCGCCTACTACTACATCGGAGTCCGCCCCAACGAGATCGGCGGCGACTTCACCGGGCCGAAGCCGGTGCAGAAGCTCGAGGGGTGGAACTACCTGATCGGCTTCGTCCTGCTGTTCCTGGGCCTGGCCGTCGCCGCCCACCCGAAGACCCCGCTGGGCCGCGGCCGCGGCGTCGTGGTCGGCATGCTCGGCTGCTTCCTGATCGGACTGATCTGGATCTGCGTCTTCTATGTCTTCGCCAACGACCACCTGGACAAGATCTGGGTCTTCAACGACCTGGGCCAGAAGAACCTCCTGGTCGGCATCGGCTTCATGGCGGTGGGCTTCACCTTCGCCACGAAGTGGGAGTGAAAACCCTCCATATACCGTCGAAAGAGGCGCAACCCTTGGGGTTGCGCCTCTTTGCGTTACACGGGTGTAGTTCTCCACAGGGTCTTCCACACCTGTGGATTTGTCCACGCCGTGAAAACGCCCCGAAAACACCTACTTCGAAGGCGTCAGAACAGCACCATTCGTACGCTGACCATGGCAAGCAACAGCAACGTGAAGCCACCGAGGGCAGCCCATTGCAACGGCGCCTTCCGGTCAGCCCGGAGCGAGGTGAAGATGCCCGCGACGACGAGACCGCCGACGAAGCCACCGACGTGCCCCTGCCAGGAGATGCCGGGGCCGAAGAAGGTGATCGCCGCATTGATCAGCAGGATCGGCAGCAGCGGGGAGAGCGACTGTCCGGCCCGGACGAAGAGCACCACCAGGACACCCAGCAGCCCGAAGATCGCGCCGGAGGCGCCGACGGTCGATCCCGCCGGAGCCGACGCCCAGACCACCAGGGCCGAGCCCGCCAGCCCGGAGATCAGGTAGAAGGCCAGGAACCGCAGCCTGCCCACGATCGGCTCGAGGAACGAGCCGAGGACGTAGAGCGAGAACATGTTCACGGCCAGGTGGAGGATCGCGACATGCGTGAACGTCGAGGTCAGCACCTGCCAGACGGCACCGTCGTCGACCCCGGGCATCCAGGTGTAGCCGCTCGCCCGGCAGACGCTCTGGGGCACCACGAACCCGCCGTCCGGCGTGAAGCAGTAGCCCTGCAGACGGATGGCGATGAAATCGGCGATCCTCGAGCTGGCGCCGCCGGTGACCATGATGCTCAACCAGACCAGGACATTCACGGCCATGAGTGAGTAGGTCACCGGGAGCGCGCGGAAACCGACCCGCGCCCCAGTGAAACGCTTGGGCTGACGTACGGACTTGTGGCCCTCGCGCACGCACTCGGGGCACTGGAAGCCGACCGAGGCGGGCGTCATGCAGTCAGGGCAGATGGAGCGGCTGCAGCGCTGACAGCGAATATGCGTCTCACGGTCGGGGTGGCGGTAGCAGACCGGCACCCCGACCGGGGTCGTCTCGGACAATCAGCCCTCGACGATCTCGACCGTCTCGATGACGACCGGCTCGACCGGGCGGTCCATCGCGCCGGTCTTGGTGCCGGAGATCGAGTCGACGGCCTTCTTCGACGCCTCGTCGGCGACCTCGCCGAAGATGGTGTGCTTGAAGTTCAGCCACGGCGCCTGGCCGGTGGTGATGAAGAACTGCGAGCCGTTGGTGCCGGGGCCGGCGTTGGCCATCGCGAGCAGGTAGGGCTTGTCGAAGGTGAGCTCGGGGTGCGGCTCGTCCTTGAAGGTGTAGCCCGGGCCGCCCGTACCGGTCCCCAGGGGGCAACCGCCCTGGATCATGAACCCGTCGATGACGCGATGGAAGCCGAGACCGTCGTAATAGGGGACACCGGAGCGGCCGGCGTCGTCCGTGTACTCCTTGGTCCCCGTCGCGAGGCCGACGAAGTTGGCGACCGTCTCCGGAGCGTGGTTGGGGAACAAGGTGATCGTGATGTCACCGTGGTTGGTGTGGAGGATGGCCTTCTGGTCAGCCATGACCTGCCCTTCCGACATTGGGATTGGTACGGGATGTAACCCCTCGATCCTCCCACAGTGTCGGTCGCGGGCCCGAGGTCAGGAGGCCGCGTCAGCCAGCTTCGGAGCGATCCGGTCGGCGACACGGCGCTCGACCCAGAAGATCAGCCCCGGGATCAGGCCGGCGATCATCATCAGCAGGAACTCGGGGATCGTCCAGCGGGCCTTCTGGGTGAGCAGGAACGCGACGATCACGTAGACGATGAAGATCCAGCCGTGCGCGACCCACAGGGGCGTCATCGCCTCGCCGAAGGACTGCAGGGCGTTGCCCTCGGGGAGCAGGTACTTGAACAGCGAGGAGATGGTGCCGACGAGCAGCAGCACACCGACGACGTACGCGAGCACCTTGTAGGTGCCGAACAGCTTGTTCACGCGTCTGAGCGTACGCGCAGAGCCTGAGTGGTTTTCTCAGGGTCTTCTTCGTCGGCCTCGTCGCTGCGGTCCCCGTCCCCGTCCTCGTCCCCGTCCCCGTCCTCGTCCTCCGGCCGCGGGCGCAGGGTGTCGCGCACATAGCGCCACCACACGTAGATCCCGAAGACGCCGAACAGCCACCACTCGATCGCGTAGAGGAGGTTGCGCAGCCCGGTCGTGGCCTCCGGCTCGGGCAGCTGCGGCGCGGGCACGTCGGCGACATCGGTGGAGCCGTCGTTGACCGGCATCGAGCTGGCCGGCCAGTCGTCCTCGACCGGCGAGCGCACCATGTAGGCGCTGTAGAGGTCGTAGCTGGTGCGCGAGATCAGGTCGGAGATGTCGAGCTGCGGGAAGACGTTGTCGGACTTGCGGTCGTCAGCGACGTTGGTCCAGTCGCTGGGCTGCAGCCAGCCGGTGACGGTGACGTGGCCGCGCGGCGCGGGTGGTGCACTGCCGACCTCCGGCGTCCAGCCGCGGACGACGTAGACGGCCGACTCGGTGTCCTCGACGAGCACCGGCGTGACGGCCCAGAAGCCCACCTGAGAGCCTCGCTCCATCCCGTCGATGAAGATGGTCTCCTCGGGCATCCAGATCCCGGAGACGGTCACCGGGCGGCCGATCTGCTCCCACGGGAAGGCGTCGTTGGGCCCGATCAGGTCGGTGAACGCCTTCGGCTTCGCGTGCACCAGCTCGGCAACCTGGTCCTGCTTGTCCTGCTGGCTCGACTGGTACTGCCAGACCCCGAGCAGCACCGCGCCGGTCACGAAGACCACCATCAGCGCGTGGGCGCCCCACATCCTGGGGGAGAAGATGCTTCGCGGGGGTCTGGTCTGGGCGGCCATAGCACTCCCAGAGTACGGCCCCTCAATCACAGACGGCGAATGGGACGGGCTCGCTGGTGACCAGCGTGGCCGCCGTCACCGGGTTCGTCACCCGGAAACCGATCCGTCCCGTCGACGGGTCCGCGACACCGTTGGTGAACACCTTCTTGTACGCATCCGCCCGATCACCCAGCTGCAGCCGGTGGAACAGGTCGTCGCGGTCCTCGCCGAGTCGCAGCGTGGCCAGCCCGCCACCGAACTCGACCGAGTAGGCCCGGACCGGCGCCAGCCGGGTCTTCTCCTTGGGCCCGCCCTCGGCGCAGCCCCTGACGACGTACGTCGAGGTGGCCGGGCCTCCGGCGACCGCGACCAAGGCCTCCTGCGCTGCCCAGTTCTCGGCGTCCGGGGCCGCGGTGTTCTTGGTGATCAGGTGGGTCTTCGGGTCAAACTTCGCGCCCTTCAGCGGGCCGACGCCCGCCTTGATCGCCTGTCCGGGCTTGACCCGGTCGGCCACCTTGATGACGAATCCTTCCTTGCCTCCGCCGGCGAACCTGGCCTCCCAGACGACATCGGCCGCGCCCCACCGGTAGGTGTCGCGCAGGCGCTGATCCACCCCGCGCAGCAAGCCTCCGCTGACCTGGGCCGCGCCCTTGTCGGCCCGGCTCCACAGGTCGCCCTGGTCCGCCGGGTTGGACCTGCTGGTGACGTCGTCGAGGCCGAAGAGCGACTTCACCTCGTCGTAGTCGGTCACCGCCAGCGTCGTCGCGTCGGCGGGCACGAGCGTCATGGCGGCCATGGCGGGGTCCATCGTGGCGGCGTACACGGGGTAGGTGTCCTCGGTCGCCGCAGCCTCCGGCTTCTTCGGCTTGCTGTCGTCGCCGCAGCCGACCAGCGCCAGCATCAGCCCCGCGGCCAACACCCCGATGCCCCATCGCCTCACGTTCACGCCACCGAGTATTCCCGATCCCCGTCACGGTATGCGGTACATCCGTCCCGGTGAGATGGCGTGAAATAGATGGAGGCCGCAGGCAGACTGCCTGCGGCCTCCTTGATCCCGAGCGTCAGCGACCAGCGCCTGTGAGCTCAAGGGATGCGGGGAGAGGCTCGAGCACCGGGTCGATGATCCGCGACGAGGCCTCCGACCGAGCGACCCGGCTGCGGCGCAGGTCCTTGACGGTCGTGAGGCGGCGGAGCCAACGGTCGGTGCCGTCGTAGCGAGCCTTGAACGGCTTGCGACCGTGCAGAGCACGGTGGTTGTCGACGATGAGGACCTCGCCCGGGGCGAGCGCGACGTCCTCGATGTTCGCGGAGAGCTCCATGATGAGCAGCTGGAGCGCCCGGTCGGCCTCGACATCACCCGGCAGCGCCTCCATGTAGGGCGGGTCGAGCCGGACGTCGGGAGCCTGCGGGGAGCCGGAGAGCACCGCAGTCGGCGCGGCGAGCAGCTCGCCCTCGTTGACGCCTGCCTCACGGAGGTTGCGCAGGTGCTCGTCGTCGGGGCGGATCACGTAGCGGGGCTCGAACAGCGGCGCGTACTCCGGGCCGGTGACGTCGATGGAGCTGATCCCCACCGCGGTCGTCGGGATCATGTCCTCGTTGCGCAGCGAGATCAGGCCGAGGTGGTCGCAGCGCAGGTTGCTGAAAGCGTCCTCGATGTGCAGGTCGAGCACGACGTCGCTGCTGTGGCCGGTCTGCAGGCTCTCCTGCTTCTGGATCGGCAGGATGTTGTTGACCAGCTGGCCACCCTGCAGCGAGGACCAGGAGACGGCGTCGCCGAGCTGGGCCATGATCAGCGCCAGCCAGAAGTCGGCGGCGTGCGGCGCCTGGGCGTCAGGGTGGTTCCAGTGCGGCGGAGTCGGGCCGGCCGTCACCGGGAGACCACTGATCACCAGAGCGTCGGTCGCATCGCCGTAGCGGAACGCGCGGATCGCCTGAGCGACGCTGTCCGGAAGCTCACCACCGAGGAACGGGGCGGTCTCGAGGAACTCCGAGGAGACCGGATCCCCGAATCGAGCGAGCAACGACTCCGCAAGCGTGGCTGCGGCCTGGGACTCGGCTGGGGTCATCTCGACCCGGGTGACGACGGACTCTGCGCCCACAACATTGACCTTTCGGACTTTGTGGTGGAGGGGTTTCGTCAGAAGCGTTTTCTGGCACCCGCACCAAAGGGTTTCCTAAGTTCGAGACCACTTTGTTCCGCCGTACGGAATTCAAACGAGTGATAGGTCCAAATGACGAGACGATAGGTATTAGGCCCCTTGCGCAAACGGCCTGGACCTGTTTAGGGAATGTATCTCCCGTGCGGTATCCCGACTACCAGAGATTTGCCCGCTCAGCCTGGCTTTTCGGAAATCGTACGCAGAACCCTCACCGGTACGGATCGACGAGCTCACGCAGCGATGTGAGCGCCTCCCGGAGTGCCGTCGCCTGCCGCGGGCCGAGGTGTTCGTTCCATTCTCGCTCGACGCTCATCACCACCTCGCGCGCGTAGTCAGCGGCAGCCTGACCGTCGGCGGTGAATCTGATCAGGCGCGCCCGCCCGTCGGTCGGGTCGGGGACCCGCTCGACCAGCCCCTCCCGCTCCAGCGCGGCGACGAGCAGGCTGGCCGTCTGCTTGGTGACCTGGGCCTGCTCGGCCAGGTCGACCAGCCGCGAGCCGTCCTCCGCGATCCTCTGGGCGATCCGCGCCTGAGCGACGGTGATGTTGTAGCCGGCGTCCCGCATCGCGGAGATGACCCGCTCGTCCATCGCCCGGTAGGCGATGAGCATGAGCGTTGCGATGTCCATGGACTCCCTTGACACTCGTCGGCACCCTGGCCAATATGGTCAGTAAGACTGACTATCATACCGCTTTCCGGTGTCCAGACGACCGTCTGTTCACGGGGCGCCGCCGGACGCGTGTTGCTTCCACGATCTCAACAGCCTCGCCCGACGAGGCCCGTCCCGAGCAGGTCACCATGAACGCAGTCGCGCAGCTCAGTGCCGGAATCGCCGCCCTGATCCTCATCGCCGTCTTCCCCCTCGAGGCCTTCTTCATCCACCGCCCGGAGGTCCAGCGATTCCTCGGGATCGAGCCGCACGGCATCCGCAACGTCCACCTGTGGTCGTTCTGCATCGGCGCCCGCAACGCCCTCGCCGGCGTCGGCACCCTCGTCGGGCTCTGGATGGTGAACTTCGGCGACCAGGCCACGGGGGTCGTCGTCGTGGTCGTGGCCTGCATCTACATGCTGCTCGCCTCGCTGTTCATGGGCATCGCCGACGCCCTCGGCTACTGGCTACCGCGCGGCGGCAGCATCAAGGGCACGATCGCCTCGTCCGTACTCCCCGCAGTCGCGCTGATCGCGATCGCCGTCTGATAGCGGGAACCACCCCGGAGCACTACGCTCCAAAGCATGGGCACCGCGATCATCTCGGGACTCTTCGCCGTGGTGCTCGCCTGCGTCGCCTGGGGTCTGCAGAACGGCAGCCGTCGGGCCCGCCTCCTCTCCCGGATCGAGCGCTACACCCAGATCCTCAAAGACATCCCGTACGGCCATCCGGCGCGGGTCCATCTGGAGGCTGTCCTGGCCGCCGAGGCCGAGAAGCTGAGCACCTTGACCGGTGCGACGCCGACGTTCGCTCCCGCGCCGCTTCCCGACGGACCTCTCGCGCCCGCTGACGGCGGCGGACCCGCGACCATGGACGACATCTTCGGGACGGGCGATCATCGACCGGTCACGCCCGGCACACCATCCCCGGTTCAGCCACCGATCCCCTCGTCACCCTGGCCCGCCCCGTCACGGGTTCGCTCGTCCGCGCCGCTCCGGGCGTACGCCTCCGTTGGCCTGGGGATCCTGGCCGGTGGGTTCGCGATCTTCGCCCTCTGGCTCGTCATCGACCAGCTCGTCGTGCGCTGAGATCACATGCCTTGACAGGAATATTCCTAGTGCGGCATGTTTTAGGCGTGCCCGCTCGAGACGTCTTCAGCGTGATCGCCGACCCGACACGTCGGCAGATCCTCGACCTGCTCTGCCAGCGCGAGATGGCGGTGGGCGAGCTGGTGGAGACCCTTGGGCTCGCCCAGCCGAACGTGTCCAAGCACCTGCGGACCCTGGGCGAGGCGGAGCTGGTCCACGTACGCATCGACGGGCCGCGCCGCCATTACCGGCTGCGCCCCGAGCGGCTCCGCGAGCTGGAGGAGTGGCTGGCGCCCTACCGCCGGATGTGGGCCGACCGTCTGGATGCGCTCGAGCGTCACCTGGACCAGCTCGACGACCCTGACCACGAGGAGGACTGAGAGATGACCGCGACGACCGGCCCCATGGGCGAGGTGCTCAGAGACGGTGAGCGCACGGGCCTTCGCTACGTACGCCTGCTCCGCCACCCGCCCGAGAAGGTGTGGCGGGCGCTGACCGAGCCGGACGGCCTGCGGCACTGGTTCCCGGCCGACATCGTCGGCGAGCGTGTCACCGGGGCACGGCTGAGCCTCCCGTTCTGGCCCGAGGGCCTGGAGCTGGCGAGCACCACAGAAGCGATCGAGGAGATGGGGGTCGACCCGGACAGTTACGTGTCCGAGGGCGAGCTGCGGGTGTGGGACCCGCCCCGGACCTTCGAGTTCACCTGGGGAATGGACGATCGTACGGACCTGACCGACCTGCTCCGCTTCGACCTCGAGCCCACCGACGAAGGCACCCGCCTCACCTTCACCACCTGGCTGGGCGGCCCCATCGGCAACACCGACACCGCCGTCGGCTGGCACGTCTGCCTCGACCAGCTCGCCGGCCTCCTCGATGCGCCGGAACCACCGACCGAGGAGTCCCCTGCCGTCGTCGTCCAGCGCGTCATGGCCCAGGCCGACGAGCTGCGCCCGGCGTACGCCGCCCTGATCTCGTCATGAACGAGCGAAACCGCAGGTCATCCTGCGTTCTCTCTGGTGGAGCTCTTCTTCATTTGCGCGGCACTTAGGGGGACCGGCGCCAGGCCGCACCGCCGCGAAGTCTGGGCGGCGATGAACTCTCGGAGGAGACGGTCTTCGTCGGGAATCGATGGGTCATCCCAGGCTTCCCATGCTTGCTGCGCAGTCACCGCCGCGGTTGCGTTCCTCCCCGCGCGAGACTCCTACCCGCTAGTTTCCCCGACAAAGCGAATGAGGATGACACATGAACATACTTGCGACGTTCATAGCGGGGGCGTTGCTCGGGCTCTTCTCCTACGCCTGGTGGCGGTGGAGCGTTCCACACAACAGGCAACTGATGGAGATGACGGAGCGTACGTTCTCGTTCGGCCGCCGCCAGCCTAAAGAAGTGAGTGCCGACGCTCCGCTCAGCGGCCTGGAATGGGTCAACAGAATCTTGTGGACGGCGATCACCGGGCTGACCGCGATCGCTTTGCTGATCAACGCTGTCGGACGTTTGTCTGTCTACGTACTGCGTTGATTTTGATGCATCGCACTCTCGGCACCGCGTAGAGGACTAAGCCCTCGCGGGCGCCGGCGAAGACACCGAGGATCAGGACGACGACGCGACGTCAGGAAGTTCGTCAGGATTCGGCCCTCTGGCCGCCGACTCTGGCTCACTCGCTTTCGCGTTTTGCCTGGTCAGAGTTGGTGGAGCGTAGGGGACTCGAACCCCTAACCCCCTGCTTGCAAAGCAGGTGCGCTACCAATTGCGCCAACGCCCCGGACGGGTGTCCGTCGGTCAGTTCACCTTGTCGGTCGCCGCGGCCCAGTGACCCTTCTCGGGGTTGGACTGGTCGAGCTTCTTCTTGGCGAGGACGATGCCGGCCGCGGCCAGCAGTACGAGGACGAGCTTCTTCATGTCTTCTCCTGCGGGTCGTGGTGGGCATCGCTGCCCGTTAGACCAGGAAAGCGTACCGGCCCGCCATGAGGCGTACGAAATCAACCGGCCTCGGGATCGGGCGCCAGGCCGAGGGAGTCGATGGGGGTGAGGGTCATGTGCGTGCTCGCCCACATCCGGCCGGTCAGGAGCCCGAACCCGTACGCCGAGGGCCGGCTGTAGGGGGAGGCGCCGGACTCGTAGGTCGTGATGAGCTCGCCCGAGACCTCGACGATCGCCTCGGCCATGTTGGGGAACCGGTACTTGCGCTGCACCGCGCCGACGCCGCCGTCGGCCCTCCGCTCGCAGATGAAGATCGTGCTGGGGCGGTGGCGGCCGAACGAGGAGGAGAAGACGTACTCCGCGTTGCGCACGACGACGCCCTGGACCTTCGGTGGGGTGGTGGTCGAGAGCGCCGGCTCGGAGAAGTCCCACTCACCGCCGGCACTCTTCTCGTAGGCGAACAGCGTCTGGTTGCCGAAGCCGCCCACGTAGAGCTGGTTGCCACGGATCCGGCAGTACGAACCCGCCGCCACCTTCACCGGCGCCTCGACCGGCTCGACCTCGGCCGCCTTCGCCGACTCCCGGATCGCCGACAGCGAGTAACGGTAGAGCCGGCCGGTGCCGCCGCCGGCGCCCTTGGAGACCCAGACGTCGTCGCCGTCGATCGCGACCCCGCCGGCGTGACCGGGACCGGCCTTGCCCTTGTGGCCGACCAGCAGCACCTCGGCGACGGACTTCCCACTCTTCAGATCGACCAGCACCATCGCCGAGCCCTTGTCGTGGGAGTAGTAGCTCTGGGCGAGCACGTTGTCCTCGGGGCCGTACCCCAGACCCTGCGGCGTCCAGTCATCCGTGCCACCGGTGGCCAGGGTGTTGGGGATGAGCGGGCCGACACGCCCACCGAGCCGCTGCCCCCATTTTTCGGTGCGCCGCATCCCTCCCCTGACCCATCGGCGGGTACGTCCCGGGATGGAGTCGAGGTCGAACGGAAGGTCGATCTTCGTCATGATGGTGATGTTCGCACGCGGTTCCTACCGTGGTCGGATGGCGCACGGACCCTGGGCCGATACGTTCCTGGTGTGACGAGCGATCCCATGGACTCTCCAGCCACGCCGACTCCTCGCGAGCTGGCCGGTGCCCTGGCCGGATTCGGCCGAGGTCTGCTTCGCCCGCGGCGCCCCGACGAGCGCCTCCTCGCCTCGATCACCGACGCCGGCCTGCCCCAGGGCGACCGCACGGTGACCGTACGCACCATGCCGCAGGTGGCGCGCACGCTGCCCGCCGGCGGCCTCATCGAAGGTGCAGGCCTCCTTCGACGCGTACGCAACGCGATGACCTGCTTCGTCATCACGCATCCCGAGGCGACCTTCGTCGTCGACCCGTCCTACTGCCGCGACGCCCCTGATCGCGCCCTGGGCGAGCTTCCCACCATGCTGCGCCGGCTCGTGACGCCGCCGTCGGACACCGTTCCCACCGTCGACTCGCTGCGGACCGCTGACATCCAGCCCGACTTCGCCCTTCCCACCCACGCTCACTGGGACCACGTCTGCGGCCTCCTGGACCTGCCCGGTCTGCCGGTACGCATGCGGACCACCGAGCGCGACTGGATCCTCGGCCCGGGCCGGCCCCCGGTCGGGGGAGTGCGCACGGCCCTGACCGATGGGCGGCCGGTGGAGACGTACGACCTCGACGGCCCGCCCGTCGCCACCTTCAGCGCCTCCCACGACCTGTTCGGCGACAGCTCCGTCCTGCTGGTCGAGCTCGCCGGCCACACCCCCGGCAGCGTCGGCGTCCTTGCCCGCACCTCATCGGGCTGGATCCTCATCGCCGGCGATGCCGCCTGGCACTACGACCAGGTCGACCTGATCAGGCAGAAGCCGGCCTTCCCCGGCGACCTCGTCGACGAGGACCGCGACGCCGCCTTCGCCACCCTTCACCGCCTGCACCTGGCGCGTCATCTGATGCGCGTCGTCCCGACCCACGACCACGACGCGTCCAGCCGCCTCTAGACACACGGAAGAGCGCTCCGCCCGCCGCAGTATCGAGGATCAGAACGTGCGCCGCAATGTGACCGTGGTGGTCTTGCCGCTTCGGATGTTCTTTGCGATCAGTACGGCCTTGGTGAACTTGTTGGTCCGCTGGAATCCGGTGAAGCGGTGCCGGAACTCGCCGATGTTCGTGTCAACGCCCACGTTGACGACCTTCGACTTCTCCTGGAAGCCGGCCGGAGTCCACAGGCGTACGGTGAGGCGGTACTTGCCGAGCCTGTTCGCCTCGCCCTCGACCCGGACAATGCCGGAGTCGCGGCGTACGGTGATCTGGGAGGTCGGGCCCATGCCGATGACTCGGTAGGGGTTCTGGTCGACACGTCCGACGCAGAAGACCGAGTAGTCGCCCGAGAAGTACATGCCCATGACCGGCTTCGGCCAGGCGAGGGTGGACTTCGTGGTGTCGCGTACGACGCCGTCGACCGGGTGGAGCATCGCTGGCTCAGTCGACGGATCGGACGGCTCGCTGTTGCCGACCATCGTGAATCCGGACCAGTTGGGCCTCTTCACGTCACGAATCACGGTCGTTCCGACGGTGCCGCCGGTGGGCGAGCGCCGGGCGCCGACGGTGATGACGCCGGCGCCGCCTTGGCAGGCGCTTGTGACATTGACAGATGGGGTGGTCGCAGCCTGCGCGGAACCACCAAAGGACAGAGACGCTGCGCCGAGCGCGAGGGCGGCGGCAGCAAGCGTGAACTTGCGGGGCATGGGGTCTTCTTTCGAAGTCGAGGCACGCTGCGACGTGCAGCACGCCTGAATTGAAACACCCCTGCAGGTATCCGTCAGTGGATTCGGCACAAAGAACCCCAACAGCGCTCGTAGCGCAGGTTTGACGAAGGCGAGGCCCCGAAAACGAAGTCGAGGCCCCCGACGGGAGCCTCTGACCTGGTGAAACTGCTGTGCGCTTAGGAGGACTTGAACCTCCGACCCCCACATTATCAGTGTGGTGCTCTAACCGTCTGAGCTATAAGCGCAGGTGCCAACCGGGGGTGGAAGCCCCACCAGCAGGCGAGAGGAAACACTACCCGGCCGCCGCCCGTGGAACCAAAACGGTGGCACCCTACCCAGCCTGGGGAGGTCAGTCCGAACCTGGTTCGGACCGCTCGTTGGACGATCTCGCGCAATTGGGATCGGTCACTGAACAGATGAACCTGGGGAGGGCCATCCGAACCATGTTCGGACAGCCCTCCCCAGGTTGAGAGAAGCGGGTGCGGCTCAGTTCTCGGTGAGCTCGACCTCGACGCCGCCGAGGAGCGCCGCGGCCATGTTGTAGAGGAACGCGGCGAGGGTGGCGACGGCGGTCATCAGGACGATGTTGACCACCGAGACGACCATGGTGAAGCCCATGACGCGGGCGAGGCCGATGTAGTCCTGCACGTTCCAGCCGGCGCTGGAGTCACCGACGACGTCCTGCACCGCCTGGTTGATCGCGTCCCAGACACCGGCGGCGCCGAGCACCGACCAGATGACGAAGACGGCGACGATCACCACGACGCTGAGCGCGATCGAGAGCAGGAAGGACATCTTCATGACCGACCACGGGTCGATCCGGCTCAGGCTCAGCCGCGCCCGGCGCGCCGACCCGCCGGCGGCGGCCCGCTCCGCGCCGGCCGGGCCGGAGGTGCGGGCGGTCGAGGCCACGGCGGAGGCGGCTGCCGAGGTCGTACGCTTGAACTCACTGGCGGCGTTGGCCACCGTGTCGGTGATCCGCTGGGTCACCGGCTGTGCTGCGGTCTCGTTCCGCTCGGTCATCGCGACTCCCCCAGTCGTGCTGTCGGCGGTGCGGTCCGTCATCAGGATTCATCTTCCGTAGTCGTCTCGGACGGCGTTCCGGGCTCACCGTCTCCACCGATTGTTACATCATCCGCAACCTCTGTCCCGGGGACGACGTCTTCGTCGACCTCGCGGGCCTCGACGGAACGGGCCACGACGGCAACCGAGTCACCCTTCTTGGGCGAGACGAACTTGACGCCCTGGGTGGAGCGACCGGTGGCTCGGAAGTCCGAGTTGATCGGGCTGCGTACGACCTGGCCGGACGCGGTGATCGAGAGGACCTCGTCGCCGTCGACCACGATGAACGCACCGACCAGACCGCCGCGGTCGGCGTTGGCCAGGGCCATCGTCTTGATGCCGAGGCCGCCGCGGGACTGGAGCCGGTATTCGGAGATCTTCGTACGCTTCGCGAAGCCGCCGTCGGTGATCGTGAAGACGAACTGCTCCTTGACCTCGTCGGGCGACTCCGCGCCGGAGACAGGAGCGGCGACGTCTGCGGTGTCCTCGTTGGCCTCGGAGAGCCCGGCCGCGATCTCGGCGGCGACATGCTCGGCGCGGATGACCGACATCGACAGCAGCGAGTCGTTCTCCCGGAACTTCATGCCGGTGACGCCCGAGGTCGCCCGGCCCATCGGCCGCAGCTGGTTGTCGTCGGCTCGGAACCGGATCGCCTGGCCCTTGCGGGAGACCAGCAGGATGTCGTCCTCGGAGTTGACCAGCTCGGCCCCGATCAGCTCGTCGTCGTCCTCGCGGAAGTTGATCGCGATGACGCCGGCCTGACGCGGCGAGTTGTAGTCGCCGAGGCGGGTCTTCTTGATCAGACCGGAGCGAGTCGCCAGCACGAGGTAGGGCGCCTGCTCGTAGTCGCGGATCGCGAGCACCTGGGCGATCGACTCGTCCGGCTGGAACGAGAGCAGCCCGGCGACGTGACCGCCCTTGGCGTCACGCGCTGCCTCGGGCAGGTTGTAGGCCTTGATCCGGTAGACCCGGCCGGCCGTGGTGAAGAAGAGCAGCCAGTGGTGGTTGGTGGTCGAGATGAAGTGCTCGACCACGTCGTCGCCGCGCAGGGTGGCGCCGCGTACGCCCTTTCCACCGCGCTTCTGGGTGCGGTACTCGTTGGCGAGGGTGCGCTTGGCGTAGCCGCCGCGGGTGATCGAGACGACCAGCTCCTCATCGGGGATGAGGTCCTCCATGGAGAGGTCGCCGTCGGCGGCGATGATCTGGGTGCGCCGGTCGTCGCCGTACTTCGCGACGATCTCGTCGAGCTCCTCACCGACGATCGCACGCTGGCGGGTGACGTTGGCGAGGATGTCCTCGAGGTCGGCGATGATCCGCTCGAGCTCGGCGAGCCGGTCGATGATCTTCTGCCGCTCCAGCGCGGCGAGGCGGCGCAGCTGCATGTCGAGGATCGCGTTGGCCTGGATCTCGTCGATCTCGAGGAGCTGGATCAGGCCCTGACGGGCATCGTCGACCTCGGGGGAGGAGCGGATCAGCGCGATGACCGCGTCGAGCTGGTCGAGCGCCTTGACGAGGCCGCGCCAGATGTGGGCGTCCTCCTCTGCCTTGCGCAGTCGGAAGGCCGTACGCCTCCGGATGACGTCGATCTGGTGCTCGACCCAGTTGGAGATGAACTGGTCGATGCTCAGGGTGCGGGGCACACCGTCGACCAGCGCCAGCATGTTGGCGGAGAAGTTGGTCTGCAGCTCGGTGTGCTTGAGCAGGTTGTTGAGTACGACCCGGGCGACCGCGTCGCGCTTGAGCACGACCACGAGCTGCTGCCCGGTGCGGGAGGAGGTGTTGTCCTTGACGTCCGCGATGCCCTGGACCTTGCCGGTGTCAGCCAGGTCGGCGATCTTCTGGGCGAGGTTGTCCGGGTTCACCATGTAGGGGAGCTCGGTGATGACCAGGGTGGTGCGGCCCTTGTTGTCCTCGTCGACGTCGATCACCGCACGCTGGGTGATCGAGCCGCGGCCGGTGCGGTAGGCCTGCTCGATGCCCTCGCGGCCGACGATCAGCGCGCCGTTGGGGAAGTCGGGGCCCTTGACCCGCTCGATCAGCGCGTCCTGGAGCTCCTCACGGGTGGCGTCGGGGTGCTCGAGCGCCCACTTCGCGCCGGCGGCGACCTCCCGCAGGTTGTGCGGCGGGATGTTGGTCGCCATGCCGACCGCGATGCCGGCGGAGCCGTTGACCAACAGGTTGGGGAACCGCGACGGCAGGATCGACGGCTCCTGGGAACGGCCGTCGTAGTTGGGCCCGAAGTCGACGGTGTCCTCGGTGATATCGCGGACCATCTCCAGGGCCAGCGGCGCCATCCGGCACTCGGTGTAACGCATGGCCGCGGCCGGGTCGTTACCGGGCGAGCCGAAGTTGCCCTGGCCGTGGATCAGCGGGTAGCGCAGCACCCACGGCTGCGCCAGGCGGACCAGGGTGTCGTAGATCGCCGAGTCGCCGTGGGGGTGGTAGTTACCCATCACCTCACCGACGACGCGGGCGCACTTGGAGAACCCGCGGTCGGGGCGGTAGCCACCGTCGTACATCGCGTAGAGCACCCGCCGGTGGACGGGCTTGAGGCCGTCGCGTACGTCGGGCAGCGCTCGGCCGACGATGACGGCCATCGCGTAGTCGATGTAGCTGGCCTGCATCGAGGACTGCAGCTCGACGGTCTCGATCCGGCCGCCGGCAGCGGTCTGCCCGGGGCCTTCCGGAGGAGTCTCGGTCACGATTTCACTTTCTGCGTGCGTCTATCGGTATCTACGGCCTCGGCGAGACTCAGATATCGAGGAATCGGACGTCCTTGGCGTTGCGCTGGATGAAGGAGCGCCGTTCGGCGACGTCCTCACCCATGAGGATGGAGAAGATCTCGTCGGCGTGGGCGGCGTCCTCGAGCGTGACCTGCAGCAGCAGTCGCTGCGAGGGGTCCATCGTGGTCTCCCACAGCTCGTCGGCGTTCATCTCGCCCAGACCCTTGTAGCGCTGGACCGGGTTCTCCTTGGGGAGCTTCTTGCCCTGCTCCAGACCGTCGCGCATGAGCGCGTCCCGCTCGGCATCGGAGTAGACGAACTCGTGCTCGGCGGGCTTGTTCCAGCGGAGGCGGTAGAGCGGCGGCTGGGCAAGGTAGACGTAGCCCTGCTCGATCAGCGGCTTCATGAACCGGAACAGCAGCGTCAGCAGCAGCGTGTTGATGTGGTGACCGTCGACGTCGGCGTCGGCCATCATCACGATCTTGTGGTAGCGCAGCCGGTTGATGTCGAAGTCGTCGTGCACGCCGGTGCCCAGCGCGGAGATGATCGACTGCACCTCCTGGTTGGCGAGCACCTTGTCGATGCGGGCCTTCTCGACGTTGAGGATCTTGCCTCGGATCGGGAGGATCGCCTGGATGCGTGGGTCGCGGCCGGACTTGGCCGAGCCACCCGCGGAGTCACCCTCGACGATGAAGATCTCGCACTCTTCGGGGTTGGTCGACTGGCAGTCGGCGAGCTTGCCGGGCAGACCGCCACCACCGCCGATGCCCTTGCGGTTGCGGGCGAGGTCGCGGGCCTTGCGGGCGGCGATCCGGGCCGAGGCCGCGGCCATCGACTTGCGGATGATCTCCTTGCCCTCGGCCGGGTTCTGCTCCAGCCAGGCACCGAGCTGGTCGTTGACCGCGCCCTGCACGAAGCCCTTGACCTCGGTGTTGCCGAGCTTGTCCTTGGTCTGGCCCTCGAACTGCGGCTCGCTGATCTTCACCGAGATGATCGCGGTGAGACCCTCCCGGATGTCGTCACCGGTGAGCCGGTCCTCCTTCTTCTTGATCAGACCCCACTCCTCGCCCCAACGGTTGATCAGGGTGGTGAGCGCGGCGCGGAACCCTTCCTCGTGGGTGCCGCCGCCGGGGGTGTTGACCGTGTTGGCGAAGGTGTGGACCGACTCGTTGTAGGACGAGGCCTGCCACTGCATCGCGATCTCGACGCTCATCGGGTTGGGCGCCTTGTCGTCGGTCTCGGCCTCGAAGGCGATGATGCTGGAGACCGGGGTCTTGCGCTTGTTGAGGTGGTCGACATAGTCGGCCAGGCCGCGCTCGTAGAAGAAGGACTGCTCCAGCACCCGCTCGCCGTTGCCGGAGCTGTGCAGCTCGTCGGCACCGTCGGTGTCCTGCTCGACCGTGCCGTCCTCGACGGCCTCGGCGATCGCGGAGGCCTGCGGACGCTCGTCGCGCAGCTCGATCCGCAGCCCCTTGTTGAGGAACGCGGTCTCGCGGAAGTGGCTCGAGATGGTCTCGAGGTTGTAGTCGGTCGACTCGAAGATCTCGGCGGAGGCGTTCCACGAGATCGTGGTGCCGGTGCGCTCACCCTCCTCGAGCTCGCGGACCTCGCGCAGGTCGTAGTCTGGTACGCCGCGGGTGAACTCCTGCTCCCACAGGCGTCCGCGGTTCTTGATCTCCATGTGGAGGTTGGTCGAGAGGGCGTTCACCACGGAGGAGCCGACGCCGTGCAGACCACCGGAGACCTTGTAGCCGCCACCGCCGAACTTGCCGCCGGCGTGCAGCACGGTCAGCGCCAGGGTCGCAGCGGGGATCTCCTGTCCGGGCGCGGTGTCGGTCGGGATGCCGCGGCCGTTGTCGGAGACGCTCACCCAGCCGTCCTCGCGCAGCGTCACCTTGATGGTGTCGCAGTAGCCGGCGAGCGCCTCGTCGACCGCGTTGTCCACGATCTCCCAGATGAGGTGGTGGAGACCCCGGGATCCCGTCGAGCCGATGTACATACCCGGTCGTTTGCGGACCGCTTCGAGTCCTTCGAGAACCTGGATGGCAGACGCGTCGTACTCGACTCCGTCTGCGGTCTGGTCGTCCGGCATGGGAGTCGTCTGGTCGGCAGCGGTCACCGGTGCGATCCACCTGTCATTTCGGTCCGGAATCGGACGTGGTGTCGGTCGGGCATGCAACGGGCCGACCTGCGCCGGGGAACTGAAACCTAGGACGATCGACCCAACCCCTATGTTACCCCGTAGAACCCCGGATTCCACGCACGCGGGCTTTCCTGAGGGGGAACTGTGACGGAAATGGGCGTCTGTGCGTCTCCTGACGGTGTCTCTGCGCCCTCAGCAGGGGCCTGGGTGAGTCCCTATACGTCCAAGAGCCCGTTGGAGCGGCAGATCGCGGCTCAGGAGATACGCCTCGAACACCTGTTCATGGCCTCGCTCAGGACGCCTTCTCAGCCGTAGGTGTCGCGTGGCCCGCGGCCGTCCCGGAGGCCGCGGGGGCCCTTCTTCCAGGAGGGAAGATGCGGCCCGAGGACCTCGATCACGAGGACGGTGCCGTGGCCGAGCTCCTCATTGAGCCGCTTCACCAAATTGGGCGCGAGCAGCTTGAGCTGGGTCGCCCAGGCGGTCGAGTCGGTACGTACTGACAGCTTGCCGTCGGCGTACGACTCCGGGGTGGTGTGGTCGGCGATCTCCTCGCCGACGATGTCGGGCCAGCGGGCCATCACACCGTGGACCCGCAGCGAGGTGTCCCAGCCATGGTCGTTGACCATCCGGCTGACCACGGAGTCGATGAGCTGCGGGTCGCGGTCGTCGGGGCGGGCTCCGGAGACCATGCCCCGTCGCGTGGCTCCGTCCGGCGTACGCCGCTTCTTCCGCATGCCTGCCTTGGGCGCGGGCATCTTGGCCGTGGCCCGGGTCAGGGAGCGGGCGAGATCGAGGCCGTCGGGGCGCTTCTCGGGTTCCTCTTCCTCACCGCCTGCGGCGGTGGTCTCGACAGGCTCGACCACCGGCTCGACCACAGGCTCGACCACCGGCTCGTCACTCACCGCGGGTCACCTCGCCGGCCTTGACGTGGT